>JAIPJS010000012.1 GCA_021734025.1 Candidatus Neomarinimicrobiota bacterium | reverse complement strand
TCCGGAAGCAATGAAAGAAGCCGTAATTAGAGCGCTCAATCAATTTCAGTCTGAATTATCCGCTGGGGCACTCATCGTGGTCGATCCGGAAAAAATCCGGGCCCGAATTTTACCCATCCACTAGCGTTTTTCTTCTCTCCTAAAACAAAAACCGCCTAACCTCCGTTGCACCGGACAGCATAAGCTGTTCAGCTCTTGGAATGTCATCTCAGAACTTTATGCAAGGCGTATTTTCGATGGCCGGATTAGGTCAACCTAAATTTTAGCGCATTTTGGAAAGTGTCTCCACTATTCCATATTGTAGTCAAATGCCGGATCGACGGGACAGGCTGCCGGTGAACTGGGGCCGTTAGGGGGCTTCATATTCTTGAATTCAACCGCGAAGTGCAACAGACGACGTTTCGTGGTTTCCATAAAATAGGGCGGCCGGGGTTCGATAGTCCAGACATTTTCGGGGCCGGGTGTTCAGACGGTGCATAATCCAGTCGAGATCCGCGTCGGTGACATCGTCGAAGGCGGTGCCTTTGGGCAGATATTGGCGCACCAGGCCGTTGGTGTTTTCATTGGTGCCCCGTTCCCAGGCCGAATACGGATGCGCGAAGTAGACGGCCATGTGGAGTTTTTGGGTCATGGTCTGATGGCGGGCGAACTCGGGGCCGTTGTCGAGGGTGAGCGTGTGCGTCTGGGCTGGATAGGGGCGCAGGAGCCGGACAATGGCGGCCTGCACGGCGTCGGCGGCCTTGCGGTCGACCTTGGCCAGCAGCGTGAAGCGGGTGGCGCGATCCACCAGGGAGACCAGAGCCTGGGAGCGGCCTTTCCCCAGGATGGTATCGCCTTCCCAGTCGCCAATGCGCTCGCGGGTGTCGACCGTCGCGGGGCGTTGGGAGATGGAGACGCGGTGGGGAATGGGCCCGCGCTTCCCATAGGTGCCATAGCGTTTGCGCTGCGTTTTTTGGCAGCGCAAATGGGTATGGAGCGGCCCCCCGGCCGTCTGGTCGCGGTAGATATATTCGTAGATCCATTCATGACTGACCGGCTGCTGGCCGGTGTGGTCGAGCCAGCCGTGGATTTGCTCCGGGCTCCAGTCCTGCCGGATCTTGTCCTCGATGAGGGCCCACTGGTGATCGGAGATGGTACGCGAGGTCGCGTCCCACCGGCGCTGCTGGGCCTGGGCGTCGGCCTGGCCGGCATGGTACCCGTCCGGGGTGCGGTTCCGGCGGATTTCCCGAGAAATGGTGCTGGGACTGCGGCGCAACATCTGGGCAATCTCCGACACCGGATAGGCATAGTCAAGCAAATTGGCAATCATAAAGCGTTCATTCTGTGAGAGATGGCCATAGGCCATGGGCAACACTCCTTTCGGTTTTGTGGCAACCACTGCATCCGAACCTACAGCACCGGACACGCGTTGTCCACCAGGGGGTGTTGCACTTCAGAATTGAATTCAAGCGTTGTCAAAGGAGGAGGTGATGAAATCTTTATGTTTGTGTGTATTGCTTAGCTGTGTATGCGTCACGTCAAGCTTTGGGCAATCGAACTGGCTTCCATTGCAACTCGGGAATACGTGGACATATCAAGTGTATCCAGAAACGTCGGTGCTTGATACGGTGCAGTGGGAAGTGACGGGGCAAGACACGGTGGCAGGCCACGTGCTGTGGCACATGACGCAATCGAATCGAACGTGGCAGGTCAGGTGGGATTCCACGCAGACGCTCTGGGAATGGGTGGCGCGAGATTCTATCGTTACCCCGTGGTTCGATTTTACGACCGCCGTCGGTGATACCTTTGTCTCGTGGAAACCCGATAGCACCGTTGGGCACTATGGAGTTGCGGCGCCTTTGCGATCAGTCGAGACGTCCGCCCGGGTGTTTGACGCGTGCTTCGGTGTGGGAATTGATTATCCCATGTTTATGCACGATAAGACGGCATACTGGTTTGCCGATAGTATTGGGATCGTCATGATTGCGCAACGTACCGAAACCCGCCGGCTGCTTGCCGCCCGGATTAATGGGCGTCAAGTCTCCATCGAATCCGATCCCCGCGACATGCTTCCGAAGCACCCTACCTTAGATTGCTATCCGAATCCGAGTAATCAGCGTATGACTATCCGATTTACCCTGCCGTCCCAGCAACGCATCCGAGTGCTGGTCTATTCAGTGTCCGGGCACCTGGTGACGACCGTCACGCACCAATCCTGGGAGGCCGGGGCGCATGAAGTGACATGGCCCGCAGCGCAGAGCGCAAGTGGCGTATATTTTATCGTGCTCCAAACGTCTGAGCAGGTTCTATCCCACAAAGCGATCTTGTTGAAATGAGATTGTGCGGCCTAACCCCTTTTAAAAGGTTCGTGTCAAGCAAAAACACGTCACCATCGCTGAACGGGCCTTGGTTCAGCCGGACTTTCCTGTGTTGAGACACTTTCCAGTTTGATGTCACCGCTGTCCGCCGATCATATCAGCCGGACGCTCCTGGCGTCCAGACCCCTTTGCGGGCTTCCTCCCGGTCGCTTTCGCTCCGGCAGTGCTCCGAGTGGCTCGGAGTATCCCAGATATATGTTCGGCGTCCAGCCGGTGCCGCAATCCTCCGCGGCGTCCCTTGTTGCAGAGACAGTTAGTGGGAGGCGGTCACCGGCTGAGGCCAGTGGCGGTGTTTCTGATGCGCAAGTGGTTGGCCCTTCCAGTGGCCATGAAAGGGCTCGTCTTTGAGCAAGACGTAGTAGGCCCCGCGGGCCAATTCTTTGGCCAGCAGGGCATTGGCGATGGGGAAGCCTTTCCGGCGTTTTGTGTGTTCAAACCCGCGGTGGATGACCGGATAATACTGGCGGGCTTTCGGGGCGGCCTGCCCGACGGCCATTTTCAGGTACCGATTGCCGTCCTTCCGCCGGGCATGGGCTTGTTTTCCGCCCGAATTATGCGCGCCCGGGACCAGCCGAGCGTAGGACAAGAAGTGGCCGACCGTGGGAAAGCGCTGAATGCCATCAATCTCCAGGTACAGGGTCAGGGCGGTGAGCAGCCCCACCCCCGGAAGGGTCAGGAGATGCTGGACGTCCGGTTGCGGGATCAAGTCTGTCCGCAACTGCGCCCGGATCGCGTGCAGGCTGGTATCCAATTGGCACAATTGGAGGGCAAACGTCTCCAGTTGGAGGCGGTAGGCCTCGGGAAAGGTCGTGGCGAGTTTGCCTTCTAACTGATCGATATCGCGCAAGTATTTTCCGGCAATGGGGCCGTGATTAAACTTGAACAACACGGCCTGGGCCTGGGTTTGCAGGCGACTCCGCGTTTCTACGAGACGGAGTCGGTGCCGCAGGAGATCCCGGAGGCCCCGCCGTTCCCGGGAGATTTGATGGGCCGCTGGAATATACCCGAGGCGCAGGATGTGGGCCATGGTGAGGGCATCGACGGCGTCAGTCTTCACCTTGGCATAGGCGATCGCTTTGAGGTACTTCGCATGGGCGAGCACGAGGTCCACGTCGAGGGCCTGGCACAAGTCGCTCAACCAGTACCAGCCGGTGGTGCACTCGACCACAGCGTGGTGCGTGCCGCGCAGCGCAGCAAAGTAGGCCGCGATCCCGTCAGCCTCGGTCGGCAGCGTTCCGGTCTTGACTTTCGTGCCGGAATCATCGAGTGTCACAATGGTACAGGTATCCCGGTGCAAATCGATGCCGGAGTAATACATCGGGTCCTCCTTTGGTGAGGTAATGGTGGATGGGAATTGGTGCGACAATGATAACCTACCGAACTCCGCATCCACGGGGGACCTTTTTATCAATATCCTCCGTTGCACCGGACAGCAGGAGCTAGTTAGCTCTCAGACCGTCATCTCAGTACTTTATGCAAATCGCGTTTCCAAGGGCCGGATCGATGAAATTTAATTTAGGCAAGGGTTTTGAAGTTTAGGTCACTATTACAAATTGCAGCCAAATGCCGTTTGTCTACCAGTGGGTGTTGCTCTTCAGAATAGAATTCAAGTTGTCGTAGGGACAGATAGTAAGAGTTGAGGATCGTGTTTTTGAGCGACCATATTACATTCACCTGAATCGACCTAAGCTCTGATACAGCCTGAAAATGGGGTATTCGCATCCTGATTAATACCGGTATACAGAAAATATATTTCTCCGAGGATCACCAGCACACCGGTGGTCCGCTGGATCCAGGCCGTGGTTTTCGACTGGCTGCTCCAGGTCAGATACTTCTACACGAACGAGTTGTACTTACGATCACGGCGCAGTGTCCGAGACCAAATTGCGGACTTTCCGTTCCAGATTTTCACACCGGGGACACTCGGGGCCGAGTATTTTAACGTTCATCGTTGCTTCTCTGTACTCTTTCTATGTTATTTTTCAGGGATCTCCGGTTGGATATCGTCCCCCATATTCGGGCGCCACGGACAGGTGTCGCCAACTTCTATCTCCGCCGGTTGCGGCGAGGAAAAATATTTCTTCTGCAGCCAGAGCGCCACGCTCACCAGCCCGATCAGCACCGGGACTTCCACCAGCGGACCGATCACGGCGGCGAAGGCTTCCCCGGAACTAATGCCAAAGACCGCAACGGCGACCGCAATCGCCAGTTCAAAATTGTTGCTGGCGGCAGTAAAAGAGAGGGTTGTGGTTTTGGAGTAATCGGCGCCGATTTGTTTCCCCATGTAAAACGAGACGAAAAACATGATGACGAAATACAGAACCAGGGGAACGGCTATTTTGAGGACATCAATGGGAATAGCCACGATGTATTCGCCCTTGAGGGAAAACATGACGATGATGGTGAACAGCAAGGCGATCAGCGTGAGCGGGCTGATCCGTGGAATAAAATTCGTCTCATACCATTCCCGGCTTTTCATCCGCAGGGAGATGAACCGGGTTGCTATGCCCCCGAAGAAGGGAAGTCCGAGATAAATCAGCACACTCTTCGCGATCTCCCTGATGGTGATATCCACCGTAAAGGTATGGAGTCCCAGCCAGTCCGGCAATACGGTCAGGAATACATAGGCATAAAATGAAAAAAACACCACCTGAAAGACCGAGTTAAAGGCGACCAGTCCGGCGGCATATTCCGTATCGCCCTCCGCCAGCTCATTCCAGACGATGACCATGGCGATACACCGGGCGAGTCCTATCAGAATCAGTCCCGCCATGTAGTGGGGATAATCCCGAAGAAAGACGACGGCCAGGATGAACATCACTACCGGCCCGACGATCCAGTTTTGTACCAGCGAGAGGCTCAGGATTTTCCCATTTCGAAAGACTTCGCCGAGTTCCTCGTACTTGACCTTTGCCAGCGGTGGGTACATCATTAGGATTAAACCGATGGCGATGGGAATGTTGGTGGTACCCACACTAAAACTGTCCCAGAAATTTGCCACGCCCGGGAACAGATGTCCCGAGAATACGCCGATAAACATGGCGAGAAAAATCCAGAGCGTCAGGTAGCGGTCCAGGAATGACAGGCGTTTGGTCACATTATCCATTGGCAATTCGTTTCCTCTCTATGATTATTCACCTCCCTACCCGCATATCACTATCCATTGAACGGGGAGATCCTACTAATTCACCCGCTCCTGTAGCCAGTTTTTCAGCGTGGATTTGGTTGGGATTTTCCCGCTGCTCACCACTTCATCATTGACCACAAGCCCCGGTGTCATAAAGACGCCCAGCTCGGCGAATCTGTTCATATCAGTGACCTTATCGATCTGCGCACCCATTTCATTCTCCTCAACGATCTCCTTACACAAAGCTTCCAGCTTCTGACAATTCGGGCATCCGGTCCCGACGACTTTGATGTGTAACATCGATTTCCTCCTTTTTTGAGACAGGATTCACAGGATAGAAAAACCATAAAAATTGATAATTTAAAACCAATATGGTTGTAGGCTCTACCAAACTTCCTTTTATCTTTAGTCTGGTTAAAATGGTGTTTGTTATTTTTTTTAAATCCTGTTCATCCTGTCAATTCTGTCCGATTTTTTGTTATATCATAACGCCGAATATCATCCCACTGATAGTGGCCATGATGACGACCAGCACAAAAAATACGCTGGTCTTTTGGGTGCCAATCACACTCCGGATCACCAGGAGGTTCGGCAGGGAGACTGCTGGTCCCGCTAACAGCAAGGCCAGAGCGGGCCCTTGTCCCATCCCGTTGGAGATGAGTCCCTGCAGGATGGGAATTTCCGTCAGCGTGGCGAAGTACATAAACGCGCCCACGATAGAGGCGAAAAAGTTGGATCCCAGGGAATTGCCACCGACCAGGGAAACAATCCACTGATCCGGGATAATGCCGCCGCTACTGCCGGGCATTCCCAGCAGAAAACCAGCCACCAGCACTCCGGCGCCCAACAACGGCATGATCTGCTTGGTAAATTCCCAGGTTTCCGACATCCATTCGGCCGGCTCACCGGGATTCACAGAGAGAATAATCCCCAGAGCGATGACCGCCACAGAAAATGTCAGCTGGGAATATCCCGGAAAAAAATACCCTGTGACCAGTACTACTGCCGCGCCCAAACCTACCTGCCACCATGGTATCTCCAGAATGCGGATCAGCGAGTACATCAGCAGGAGACCGAATGCGATCACCAGCGTCCACTTGTGCGCATACATCCAGGACCAGAGGCCGGTGTCGCTGGCGGCTTCACCCCAGGTGGCAAAAACCAGAATTCCCACCAGCACCACGAAGTGGAACGCGGTCTGCCAAAAGGGGCGCCCGTCCTCAGGTTGCGGCATTGCCAGTTGGGCTGCGGCTTTTTCCCGCTCTTCCTTCCGATAGACGAAATGCATGATGAGACCGATAACAATGGCAAACACCACGGCACCGACCACGCGGGCAATTCCCAACTTGAGTCCGAGGACTCTGGCAGTTAGAATAATCGCCAGAATATTAATGGCTGGACCGGAGTACAGAAAGGCGATCGCCGGTCCGAGGCCCGCGCCCCGCATATATATCCCGGAGAACAGCAGCAGCACCGTACAGGAGCAGACTGCCAGAATGGAGCCGGAGACCGAGGCAACGGCGTAGCTTAGCCACTTTTTCGCCCCGGCGCCAAAATACCTGATGACCGATGCCTGGCTGATGAACACGGCAATCGTCCCGGCGATGAAAAATGCCGGCACCAGACAGAGTAACACGTGTTCCTGTGCGTACCATTTCGTGAGTGCCAGCGCATCGAATACACTCTGACGGAATTGCGGGTAGCCCATGGGGAGAAAGAAGGCGAAAAGAAAGAGGCCAACCATCCACAAGAGCACCTTGTATTCCGATTTCCAGTTCACTCGTTTTGCCTTTAAATTGAAATTACTTTGCCAGAGATCGAATTATTCGTCGATGTTACAGAGGATGTATCTGTCAATGTCTCTAAGAGCATCGATATCCGATTGCACGGTCTCATTCTCCAATAGCCACTCTTTGACCTGCGACAGCAATCGCTGGGCATATGGGTTTCGTCCGGACTCATCCAGGGAGTAATTTACCCAGCGTCCGTCCTTTTCATCTGTGATAAAACCGGCGTTTCGAAGGATGGAGAGATGTTTCGAGACCGTCGAGGTTGCAAGGCCGAGGATCTCCGTAATTTCACAGACACAGAGCGGCCGAACCTGAAGCAACTTTAGAATTCGAACCCGGTTCTGGTCGGAGAGTGCTTTGAATGTTTCAATAACCTTGTCCATAATAGGTACCAATTATTTCGTTATTTGACGAAATAATATGAAATTGGTGCCCTCAACACAAATGAAATTTAGTGTCGTTCTGCGGAAAACCCTGAAAGCCGGAAAATTAGTTGCTTCAATTGTCATTGGAACCAGGTGAAAAAAGAATCAGTAATCAACAATGTTGGAAAAGTCTAATAAAATGAACATTAACAAAAAATAATCAAGACTGTCCTACATAGTGCGTAAAGCCGTGTCGGGCGCTTTTAGGAGAACGGTATAATCTGTAATGTTTAGGACCTGAGAATTTCACGAGACCCTTTGGACCCCTAATCCCCGTTGCAATGAGCCCTATACAGTTAATCCTGTTTACATTAGTCCTCATTACCAACCCAATGATAGAAGTTCCATGGTAGGTCAATTGGTTCACCTTATCTCACTTGCAGAGCGTTGTGTTGCAGAATAAAATTCAAGATGAGGATGTCAAATGGTTTCAATGGGATGCGTAATAAAAATGAGGGTTACTGAACTCTCGGATCCCGGGAATGGTTGAATTACATTATGAAGGTCATGTCCCTTTCAACGGATTGACATAAATTGGAAATACAGTAAAAATGACGATGACTAATTCCTCCGAACGCCCGTATTCTATGGATTCTCAACCTCATATCGACCGGCATTCGGAAAAACACAACACCCCAGCGAGGAGTGAATAATTATGCCAAAGGAGACGAAGTCATCTACTCAAATGCAAGTCTCTGATCCAGAATCAGCCATGGGATGGAAGAGGGTACAAAGCAGAGAAGATCCAGTGGATGATAACAGTGATTCGGGTTTTTCGTTTGCCCTTGTCTTAGGCATGATAGTGACGGTGTTTATCGTACTCGGGTATCCCTGGTATCTGATTGGACGACGGATATATCATGGATTTACAGGAATTGGGCTGACGGCGGAAAATGCGCTCACAATGACCTGGATTGTCGCGGGAGTATACGCTCTGACGCTGCTGATCGCAAGTGTGGTTTCGCATCGTTCACGGAGCGTCCAGCGGCGAAAGCGTTTAAATCTTTTTATCCGGATTGCGGCGATCATTGTCCCGGCATTGGCCATGGGCGGGCACTTATTTCAGTATTACCAGGCCAGTTTTGCAGGTTCGGAATCGGGAATGCCGTTGATGACTATCGGCTTTTCTGTGTTTATGGCACTAAGCACCGGAATCGTGTTCTGGATGTTCGTCTCCAAATTTCTTGTGCCGTCAAAATAATGATTGATAACTTTGGGACAATAATTCGCTCAAGAATAGCGTGGCAGGTTTAGATTGTATGCACCAGCAAACCGTCCCGGAGTTTAGGCTCGAACCAAGTAGACTTGGGTGGCATAATTTCACCTGCATCCGAGATATTAATTAAATCGTCCACCGAGACCGGGTTCAGCGAAAAGGCAACCACCGCCTGGCCCGTATCCACGAGTTTTTCCAACTCGCCAGTGCCCCGGATACCACCAATGAAATCAATATTTTCGTCGGTCCGCTGATCTTCGATGCCAAAAACCGGGTTCAATAAATAGTCCTGCAGGATGCTGACGTCAAGATTATCTCCCACGCTCTCTCCGGGACAGACGTTATCGTTTGGCCGAAGGAAATACCATTGGCCGTCATAGTACATGCAGAACGTTTTTTGCTCCGGAGGCGCTTGTAAATCAGTCTCTTCGACTGTGAAGTTTTCCCGAATTCTCTCTACAAAGTTTTCCTGCGTATCCTCGGGAAACCGAAAAATAATCCTGTTATACGGAAGGATGTTGACCTGCTCCGCCGGAAACAATACCCCTAAAAAGTAATTATAGTCTTCGTCACCATTGTGCTGCGAGTTCTGCTCTTTTTTTTCTTCACGGGCCCGGCTTGCACTGGCAGCGCGGTGATGCCCGTCTGCGATATACAGGTGCTCTACCTTCTCCATCTCTGAGATTATTGTGTTGTTTAATTCCTCAGGTACCTGCCATATCGTGTGTCTGATGCCGTCTTCTGCAGTAAAATTGTACAACGGTTTATTTTCACCCATAATATTATCGACGGTGTCATTCAGTACCGACACCCCTCTGTAAGTCAGCATAACGGCGCCGGTGTGTGCTTCCGTGGCGAGGATATGGTTCGTCCGATCGTCTTCTTTAGCCGGCCGCGTTTTTTCGTGCTTTTTTATGACATCTTTCTGGTATTCATCAATTGAGAACGTTGCCGCAATACCGACCTGTTCTTCCTCATTCCAGCAAAGTTTGTAGATATAAAAATACGGATTATCATCCCGGAGCATCGGCGCCTCTCTCTGAAGGCGTTCCCAGTTCTCCCGCGCTCTGTGATAGACTCTATCAGAGTACGGGGTAATTTTGGCATCAAGTTCGATCTCAGCGCGTGTCACACGTAAAAAACTCAGGTGATTCCCAGAAGCTAGTTCCTTTGCTTCTTCGCGATTAACAACATCATAAGGAACGCTGGCAACCTGGTGTGCCACGTCTTCCTTTGGTTTCATTGCCTTAAATGGCCGAATTTCCGCCATATTTTCTCCGCTTCCTCAGTTTTCATGATTTACCATTTCTAAAGATAGCACAAATAACGGTTTGTTTAAATCAGGAAGTGGAATAGGAATAAATTACAGATGTATACCCGAACGGAACTCTGGCGTTAGACAGAGCCGAATTAACGAATGCGAAAACCCAAAATTGTGCTAAATTAGTCGGACGCTTGTTCCATCTTCCATCACCGGAAAAATCAGGGGAAAGGTTCACGTTAAAATTATCGCTTTTTGCTAATCCGAAAATCAATGACACTGCTGGTAAGATAATGGTACAGGATTTTACAGAAGACAAGGTGTTTACTCGACAAAAATTCGTTTCCACACCCTTGCCGAAGGGGGATTACGAATATTGCACTTTTCAAAATTGTGATTTTTCGGGCGGCGATATATCGGAGATTCGTTTTCTCGAATGTGAATTCATCGGCTGCAATCTCAGTACGGTAAATCTAATGGAGACGTCGCTCCGTGATGTTCAATTCGAAGACTGTAAAATGCTGGGAGTACAATTTGAGGAGTGCAATGATCTGATATTTTCTGCGGATTTTGTGAATTGCCAGCTGAATCACTCCACGTTTTACCGGATGAAACTGCCGGGGACGACGTTCTCCAATTGCAAATTACACGAGGTCGATTTTACCGAAAGCGACCTGAGCGAAGTCATTTTCGCAGACAGTGACCTGCGCAATGCGGTTTTTGACCATACGGTACTGGAAAAAGCTGATCTACGCAACGCTGTGAACTATGCCATCGACCCGGAAACCAATCGGATCGCATGGGCAAAATTTTCTGTGCCCGCTGTTACGGGCCTGTTATCAAAGTATGAAATTCAGATCGATTTTGGTGAATAAGTAAACCGAATTGACCGACAAAAAATTTCCTGGCAAAGGGATGACCGGTATACTCTGGGCGGAAATGTGGATTACTTTATTGAAAATCGCCTTTCGCTATATATTAATTATCAGTTCATCTATTCGGAGAACTGGCACACCAATCCGGCATACCACCCCGGCCCAGATGTAGGACCGGTGTATCCGGACAATTATGTAATACCACATCAAATACACCGGGATTGGTCAGGAAATGTCGGGCTCCGATATTATTTTCGGAGAGTATTGCAGTAAATTACTCGGCCGGGTAAAACATCCCAGATGGAATCGGCGCGGCAATATTGACATTGTCATGGGTGATGAGTGCACGGGCGCTTTTCAACACGTTTTCAGGAAATTAGCCTATACCAGGTTCGGAAAATTCGGCTGTGATTTCAATACGTGATCTCCTAAATTTCAGTTGCCTTTTCATACAGAGGTTCGGCAGTTTCACTGTTTATAGATTCAGTTCACACACAAAGGAGTAACAACCATGGGAATGCAGATATTACGACGTATTCTGCAACAGATTACATTGATGGGGTTAGCTGCAGCAGTAGTGCTGATGACAGGATGCGGCGGCGAGCAGGCGCAGTCACAAGTAGCCCCTGTTACCTTTACCAATCCGCTCAATGACAGCGGCCCCGATCCCTGGATGACGTTTTACGAGGGCCATTACTATCTGGCCGCCACCACCTGGGGTGGCCCGGAAGTCGGTCTTACCATGCGGAAGGCCAAAACAATTAACGAACTGAAAATTGCCGAACCGGTCCGGATTTTCCAGGATTCCACCGAATCACGCTGTTGTAACTACTGGGCGCCGGAGTTCTTTCTGCTGGACGGCCCGAACGGCCCGCGTTGGTACGGCTATTTTACCGGCGGGGCACCGGGCGATGATTTCGTGAATACCCAGTACATGCACGTCATCGAGAGCGAGGGCACCGATCCCATGGGACCGTACACCTATAAAGGTAAACTGGTGGAACGCAATGCCCTGGACGGCGGCGTTATGCAACTCAACGGAAAATTATACGCCATCTACAGCGTCTGGAACGAAACCCAGGATCTCGCTATCAAAGAAATGAGCAATCCATGGACTACAATTGGTGAAGAAACAGTTATATCCAAACCGATGTATGAATGGGAGCGCCAGACTCATCCGGTAAACGAGGGACCGGTAGCGCTCCAACGGAATGGAAAGACCTTTATCGTTTATGCGGCAAGCGCCTGCTGGGGGCCGGACTATAAACTCGGTCTGCTGACGTACAACGGCGGCGATCCCCTGGAAGCGGACTCCTGGGACAAAAAACCCGAGCCGGTCTTCGAACGGGCTGATTCCATAGATGTCTACGCGCCGGGACACAATACATTCTTCAAATCTCCGGATGGTACGGAGGACTGGATGGCGTATCACGCCAACGACCTGGAATCTGATGGCTGTGATATGGGCCGGACCCCGCGCATCCAGAAGTTCACCTGGAATGAGGACGGCACACCAAACTTCGGAACGCCGGTATCGACAACCGAAGAACTCGCGGTACCCTCACGGTGATATCGAGTCTCGTTTTTCCAATATAAAGTTAGATTTCAGAGATGCCCGTCACCCATCGGGCATCTCGTATTTTCGGAACTATTTGGAATTCATTATCTCTCGATTTTTGGAAAATTATAGAAGATTCCACCCGGGAGGATCTTTCCGGACGGGGTTATGCAGGTAATAGTGGGACCTCATTACGGTGTGGACTAAACCCGGATTCCATCGATTGTGGCAGATTTGGAATCCAGCATACGGAAATATTCTGTTCCGGTCGGGATTTGCCTTACCTTCTATATGGAAAATATGTAGGGGCTTAATAGACCAGCCATGATTTAATACAGGAGGTGACAATGAAATGGCCATTAATGTGTCTGTCATTGGTAATCTTCGCAATGCCATTATCCGCCCAGTCCAATTCTCCGCTCATCCGGTTTATCCCTGCAACGGACACCGTGCGTCTTTACAGCGGATGCCTACCGCCGATGATGACTTACTCGGTTTATCGTGACTCTGCCGGACCGGATTCGGTGATTTTTCAATCCCCTTATATGTCCTACGTCGATAGTACGGGGAACTGGCAGAGTACAGAGCAGAGCATGTTTCTTATTGCCGATTCCAGCGCCCAGTGGAAATATACCGTATGGTACGAACCGATTGATACCCTCCACTGGCTCTACGATTCCGCCTTTGTCGTCCCACCAGATAGCCAGGTTGAATTTATTAAAAGATTTTGGATTACACTGATTGCCGAATCGGATTCCGATACTGTCGACTCATTATCCCAGTTGTTTTACGGGCATCAGGCAGGAATCGGTGTAGCGCCAAAGCTGGCTACGGTGGAGGATTTTACGCTACATCCGAATTATCCGAATCCGTTTAATTCCCATACACTAATTTCCTACACCTTACAAAAAGCGGCATCCGTGAACTTCCGGGTATATAATATGCAGGGGCAACTCTGCTGGTCGCGAGAGACCGGGGTCCAGCCCCCAGGCAGATACCAAACCGCATTTTCTTCCCGGGATCTTCCGTCCGGAATGTATCTCTTTCGGCTGGAAACGCCGACGGGCGGCGTAACGCAAAAATGGCTAATTATCAAATAGAAGCAAGATTTCCGCACCGACGATATAAAAATGTAACGGAAGGGAGATCATTCCATACAAATAACCGTGGGTTGTATTTTTAATTGTCGTCTCGGGGAATTCTGCGCTACGGAACAATAGTTGTAATAGTAGTTAATACGATAATTTACCACTCCAATAACCAACTCAATGTATGGTGCAATGCAGGAAGGAAGTATAAAGGATTTCTTCACGGGCAGAAAAACCGACTATAATCTGTATGTTTACCGTATATTCATATTTCCAATAAGTAAAGTCGGGGTACCCAAAAGATGACCAAGAATAAGGAACACGTCCGGCTGTCTGAAGAGCGGGAAACCTTGCTTGTACCACTGTATTCCCGCGCCGTTGAGAGCGAGAAGGCGAAACCTATCATTCTCGATGAAAAGGCCCGGGAAATCCTCACCCGGGTGGAGTACGATTTTGACGCGCTGAATATCCCTGCGAGTTCCGCAGTGATGCTCTGTTTGCGGGGGAAGAAACTAGATGACTGGACTCGGGCTTTTCTGAAGAAGCATCCGGAAGCGCTTGTCCTACAGCTGGGATGCGGTCTCGACAGCCGGTACGCAAGGCTCAATAATCCGGAGGTCGAATGGTACGATCTGGATCTGCCGGACGTGATCGAACTCCGGCGGGAATTTTTTGCCGAATCCGAACGGTACCATATGATTCCTTCCTCGGTGACGGATTGGAACTGGATCGACGGTATTTCCTTCACTGGGAAACAGGTTTTCGTCATCGCAGAGGGGCTGTTTATGTATCTGGCAGAAGAGGACGTTCAAGAGCTTATCCTGAAACTACGCGATGCTGCCGGCAGTTACGACCTGGCCTTCGATGCGTACAGCAAATTAACGGCGAAGCGCGTCAACAAACATCCGTCGATAAAAAAGACCGGTGCGTCGGTCAAATGGGGGATAAATGACGCCCGGTTGATGGAAGAGTGGGCAAAAGGAATCAGGTTACGGAACGAGTGGTACTTTACCGATGCCGATGAGATCGGGAAACTCGGATTTGGAACACGCCTGGCCTTTCGGATCGCCGGATTTTTTTCGACGGCGAAAAAAGCACATCGTCTGTTGTATTTTACCATCGAGGGGAAATAAACCGCGGAAATCTTACACAGTCAGCTGTTCGAAAAGGAGGAATTTTCATGAGGAAAATCGGATCGGGACTTATCATTTTTGTGTTCCTTTTCGGGCACCAGGATATCAAAGGACAACAGCCTCAGACCATACGGATTACAGAAGATGTCCAACTTGTCCACCTTCGGGATTCAGTTTTTGTGCACGTTACCTACCACTCCAACGATGAATTCGGCCGGTTTCCGTCCAACGGATTACTGGTTATTAGTAACGGCGAAGCTGTGATGGTCGATACGCCGATGGATATTGATAAAACCCGTATCATTGTGGAATACCTTGAAGATTCGCTGGATGTGCAAGTCACCGAATTTATCGCCGGGCATTACCATGCGGATTGCATCGGTGGGCTGGAATTTCTGCAGAACCGGGGAGTTGAGTCTATCGCCAACACCATGACTGTGGATATCTGCCGGGCCCGTGGGTTGCCGGTCCCGTCCAGGGTGTTCACCGACTCACTGACGTTCCATTTCAATGGAGACCCAATCGAGTGCTGGTATTTTGGCGGTGGCCATTCCAGAGATAACATCACCGTCTGGCTTCCGGAACAGCGAATTCTGTTCGGAGGCTGTTTGATCCGTGCAGCGGGAGCAAGGGGACTCGGCAATACGGCCGAAGCCGTGGTGGATGAGTGGGACGCAACCGTTGACCGCATTCTGGATGTCTATCGGGATATTCGATTCGTAATTCCCGGTCATGGCGATTACGGCGGAACGGAACTGCTGAATCACACCATTGATCTAGTGCGAACGGCGAAAGGAGAATAGTGCATGTCCGAAGCGACAAGTATCTTTATGGATGCGATAATAGAGAAGTACCGTTATATTTAGTGTCGACTTGATCAATTGTTAAGGAAATCAATTTTCTCTAATTATTCAAAAGTTCCTTTACCGGAGGTGCTATGAAAACGTTCGCACGATTCCTCATGATAACATTTGGATTACTTTTTGGTGTTTTACTCGGTGCCCAGGAGGTCGACTATCTCAATCCTGAACTCCCGATCGACCAGCGGGTGGATGACTTGGTCTCGCGGATGACGTTGGAGGAGAAGGTCTCCCAGATGCAGGATCACGCTCCCGCTATTCCGCGGCTGGATATTCCGGAGTATAACTGGTGGAATGAGGCTCTGCATGGCGTCGCACGGGCAGGGACCGCCACCGTATTTCCCCAGGCGATTGGAATTGCGGCCACCTGGAATACTGATTTAATGGCCGAAATCGCAGACGTCATTTCCACAGAAGCCCGGGCCAAGTACCACCGCGCAATCGAAAACGATAACCACGGCCGCTATTACGGGTTGACGTTCTGGAGCCCGAATATCAATATTTTCCGGGATCCGCGCTGGGGACGGGGACAGGAAACTTACGGCGAGGACCCATATCTGACTTCACGGATGGGCGTGGAATTCGTGAAGGGGTTACAGGGAGACCACCCGGAATATTTCAAGGTTATCGCCACCCCGAAACATTATGTCGTGCATAGTGGGCCGGAGCCGCTGCGGCACAAATTTAACGCTACCGTGAACCAGCGGGATCTCTGGGATACGTACATGCCCGCGTTTCGTGCCACTATCCAGGGGGCAAAAGCGTATTCGTCCATGTGTGCCTATAACCGCACGAACGGTGAAGCCTGCTGCGGTTCGAATACATTACTAAAGAACATTCTCCGGAATGAATGGGGCTTCGACGGTTACATTGTTTCCGATTGTGGCGCCGTCGAGGATATTTATAATGACCACAAGATGGTAAAAACTGCCCCGGAAGCGGCCGCGCTTGCAGTGCAGTCCGGTACGGACCTGAATTGCGGAGACGTATACGAACCTGCCCTCGTTCAGGCGGTGGAACAGGGACTCATTGCTGAAGAAACAATCGATACTTCAATAAAACGTCTGCTCCGTGCCCGGATGAAACTCGGCATGTTCGATCCGCCGGAAATGGTGCCGTATACAGATATTACCATTGATGAAAACGATACCCCGGAGCATCGGGAACTCTCCCGCCGGGCGGCCCAGGAATCGATCGTCTTGCTCAAGAATAGCGATGATATCCTTCCGCTGGGCGAAAATATCCGGAAGATTGCCGTTATCGGACCGACGGCGGATTCGTATGCCATGTTAGTGGGCAACTACAACGGCACGCCCTCAAAATACGTGACACCGCTTCAGGGCATAAAAAATAAGGTCCCCGCGGATGTGGAAGTCGAATATCTCCGTGGAAGTAATCCGGTTCGCGGCGGCGCCGTAATCCATGATTTTTCCAATGATTTAGTGAGCGTCGAGGGTAAAACCGGACTATACGCGGAGTACTTTAATAACAGGAATCTGAAAGGCGAACCGTTTTTCACCGGGACAGCCACCATCAATTCCTACAGCTGGCTGTGGGGCGAATCGGTGCCGGATCTCGGAAGGGGAGAGGAATTTTCCGTACGATGGAAAGCAACCCTTACCGCGCCGGAAACCGGGAAGATGAATTTTATTGTATCCGGCAGCGACGGATATCGGCTCAAAATCGATGGGAATACCATCCTGAGTGACTGGGATGAAAACGAAGTCTCTACGACCGAAGGTGCTGTCCAGGTCGTGAAAGGGGAGGAATACGAATTCGTCATGGAATTTTTCCAGGCGACTAACTGGCCGCGTCTCTCTGTCCAGTGGCAGATGCTGGATGCGAACCCGATACAGGAAGCGACAGAACTGGCATCCGAATCCGATGTGGTAATCTTTGTCGGTGGGATAACCGCAGAATTAGAGGGCGAAGAGATGCCCATCGAAGTAGAGGGCTTCCGGGGTGGGGACAGAACCTCGATCCAGTTGCCAACAGTACAGCAAAAACTCCTGAAAGCATTACACAAGACCGGAACACCGGTAGTGCTGGTTCAGTCCAGCGGCAGTGCGCTGGCTTCGAGCTGGGCGAAGGAAAATATCCCGACTATCCTTCATCTCTGGTATCCGGGACAGGAAGGCGGGACTGCGCTGGCCGATGTACTGTTCGGCGATTACAGTCCCGGGGGACGACTGCCCGTCACATTTTACAAATCCGTGGATCAGCTGCCGCCGTTTGATGAATATTCCATGGAAAACCGGACGTACCGATACTTCGATGGCGAACCTCTGTATCCGTTTGGATACGGGCTGAGCTATACCACCTTCGATTACAGCAGCTTGAAAGTCCCTTCTGAGGGAACCACAGATGACGAAGTAAACATCACCGTTGATGTAACGAATACCGGGGATATGGCCGGGGATGAAGTCGTTCAGTTGTACGTCAAGGATTTGGCCGCCACCGGACCGGTTCCGTTACAATCGCTCCAGGGGATGAAGCGGGTTCATTTGGAATCGGGCGAAACCCGGACGGTGGAGTTTACTCTGCAGCCGGAGAATCTGGCCCTAGTCACCGAAAACGGTCAGCGTATTGTGGAGCCAGGTGAATTCGAGATCTTCGTCGGTGGTGGACTACCGGATAATTTTCCGGAAACGTCGGAAGTCACGTCCGGGAAGGTGACGTTGACAGGAGAGACAAATTTCGTGGACTGATTTACCACCTCCATCATTGGAATGCCAGGATGTACCTGGAAAAGCCCCGTATGATGAGTGCGGGGCTTTTTTAATCAAAGAATTCGCCGTCGCTTGCGTCGTGGGTGATTCTTGGTAGTTGTTGCCAAAGAAATTCCGGTGGTAAAACCACAAAATTGGCTCAATACCTCGTTGCTCTGCTGCGAGGATAGTCAATTTTGAGGAATTTCTTTATTTTTGCCATCATGGGGTGGCTCAGATTGCCTGAATTTTATAAAGGGAGTCATTCCGAGCGAGGCCGGCAGCCGCCGGACGAGCGTCCCGGCAGGGACTCCTTCCGGAGGAGGTATCTCGCCAAGAAATTTCCGCCGGTTAAATAACGAGATCCTTCCCCGCAGGGATCCCGTTGGGACGACTCTTCCGCCAGGGCCGATGATAAAATCCATGCTCGATCTTCCGGACTTTCACACCTTCCGTCCTGCGACTCTCACCCCCCAATTCAGTGAATGGTTTTGCGAAGTATTATTCCATCGAAAGTCCTTTTGCCTCCCTCTGGTGACCAGTAAATTACTATGATATTTCTAACGTATGAACAGGAGGTTCCCGATGCACGAACACAGTATTGAATTATTGAACAAAGCCGTCGCTGATGAACTGTCTGCCGTCCACCAGTACATGTATTTTCACTTCCATTGCGACGATCAGGGATTTGATCTGCTGGCACAGCTCTTTAAACGCACTTCCATCGAAGAGATGACCCACGTGGAAATGCTGGCGGAGCGCATCCTGTTTTTAGGAGGTGACGTGGAGATGGAACTGGCTGACCCGGTCAATGCTGAAAAGGATGTGGAAAAGATGCTCACCATCGCCCGGGGCATGGAAGAGCAGAGCGTAATGGATTACAACAAGTGGGCCAACGAATGCGCTAAAAATAATGATTCTGCCTCCAAGAAATTGTTCGAAAATCTTGTTGATGATGAAGAACGTCACTATGACCAGTACGACGATGAGATCGACAATGTCGAACGTTTCGGCGATCGGTATCTGGCGCTGCAGTCCATTGAGCGGAGTAAAAATGTGTCCTCCGGCGGTGGTGGCGAAGAATAGAACCCGGTACCTGACGGCACCGACGAGCTAAAGAAGGAACGTTTATGCGGAAACTGTCTCTTGGAATCTTTTTAATAATTGGGATTCTCGGTCAATTTGTTTCAGCCCGGATTCCTCCGGTAATAGAAGACTTGCAGGTTTACGATGCCGAAAACGCGGCCGATTGGCAAATCCGATCCGGCCTGGAGGTCGGAGATCTGATGTACGGAGACCGGGAGTATACGATAAGTTCCCTGCCGGATGAATACACCGGTTTGAACTGGATTCAAACGGCAAACGATTCCAAGGAATTCGGGGGCGATACGCTGGCGACGTTTCAGGTGACTGATTCGGCAGCCGTGTATGTCGCCTTTGACGATCGTGTCTCAACGCGTGCATGGATGGATGATTGGGAAATTACCGGCGATGATCTTGTGAGCAGCGAAACGAATCCGATATCATTCAGCCTGTACCGGAAGGATTTCAACGCCGGGGAAACGGTTGCGATTGGTCCGGTAAATCAGGGGAGCGGGGCGAGTAACCTAATCCTGATCACGCGAAACCTGAACTATAATTACGTGACACCGGATCCGTTCGAAATCGCCACCCAATTCGACGTGGCTCGGTCGTCTGATATGACCTCTGAACCAGTGACTCTCAGCGGATTAACGGAACCAACACCAATTCGCATTAGTAATCCGGGCTCATTCTCGATAAATGACGGCCAATTTCAGTCCGAGGCCGGCACAGTCGAAAGCGGTGACCAGGTGCAATTCCACCTTCCGACGCCGTCAAATTACAGCCAGGTCGCCAGCAGCCAGATCGCCGTGGGCGATTACCTGACGAATTTCACTGTCCGGACCATCGACAATCCCGACTCCGGCTGGGCGCAGGTTCCGGAGATCCTGGACAGGATTCAGCCGCCGACCTTCCCGGATCGGGATTACCTGATTACGGACTATGGCGCCGATCCAACGGGTCAAACCAAGTCGACTGAAGCGATCAATGCAGCCATCGACTCCTGCAGCGCACAGGGCGGCGGCCGGGTTGTGGTGCCGGCGGATACGTTCCTGACCGGGGCAATTCACCTGAAGAGCAACGTGAATCTGCATCTTCGGGAGGGCGCGGTTGTGCAATTCAGTACCGATCCGGCAGATTATCTGCCGGTGGTCTACACCCGATTCGAGGGGACGGAATGCAAAAACTATTCGCCCTTCATTTACGCCTATGAACAGGAAAACATCGCCATCACCGGCAAGGGCACCCTTGACGGTCAGGCGGATTACGACAACTGGTGGGCGTGGAAAAATACCCAGGGTAGTGACGTGATTAAACTCCGGCAGCAGGCGGAAGATAGCGTAGCTGTTGAAGATCGGATATACGGAGAGGGCTCCCACCTTCGCCCCAACATGATCCAGCCGTACCGGGGTAAAAACATCCTGATTGAGGATGTCACTGTGTTGAACGGCGCCATGTGGCATATCCATCCGGTGCTCTGCGAAAATGTGACCGTACGGAACGTCACGGTGCGGGGCCATGGTCCGAACAACGATGGCTGCAATCCGGAATCGTCCAAAGATGTCCTTATCGACAGCTGTCTGTTCGATACCGGCGACGACTGCGTGGCAATAAAGGCCGGACGGAATGCGGACGGTCGCCGGATCGGCGTGCCCAGCGAAAATATTATTGTCCAAAATTCCACAATGTACGACGGCCACGGCGGGGTGGTGATCGGCAGCGAGATGACCGGGGGCGCCCGGAATATCTTTGCCCAGAACTGTTATATGGACAGCCCTAGCCTGGATCGCGCGCTCCGGATTAAGACCAACTCCCGGCGGGGCGGCTTTGTGGAAAATGTCTATTTCAAGGATATTGAGATCGGTGAGGTGGCCCGCGCAGTAGTCTGGGTCAATTGTTATTATAGTAACGAGACTGGAGATTTCACACCGACCGTCCGTAATGTGAAGGTCGAGAATGTCACAAGCCAGGAGAGCGATTACGCAGTTTGGATGCGGGGATTGAACGAGTCTCCCGTGAGCAATATCCGGCTCATTAACTGCAACATCCAGGGCGTATCCCACGGTAATTCCCTGGATAATGTGGCTAATCTGAGTCTGCAAAACGTCACAATTAACGATGAATCGTGGAACACTATCCTTGAGCCGGTGGGAGAGGGCGTCACTGTATTGGGAACGGCGGAGGCTCCGGAATCCCTCCCGGACAGGGTGCGTCTGCTGCAGAATTATCCGAATCCGTTTAACGCTTCAACCACCATCAATTACTCGCTGGCTAAACCGGGTGACGTCAGTCTGACGATATACGACATCTCCGGGAGAAAAGTCACGACCCTGACACAGGGACACCGGAACGCCGGAAGCTATTCCATTCGCTGGGACGGCCGGAATGTGGCCGGAATCTCCGTGGGGAGCGGAATCTATTTTTATCGAATTACGGTTGATGGCCGGCCTGGTTTGCAGAAACGGATGGTTTTACTTAAATAAAGGGTACGGTTCACCCGGGAATTGTGCTGCCCGGGAAATAACCTGAAAACACAGACCGGGGAAAATACATGTTCAGCAGAGGGATCACGATACTTTGTAGCCTGATATTTATAACCGCAGGTCTCAACGCCGAAGAGATAATCATCCAGGAAAACGAGACCGGCTTTTGTAATGTCGACGGAACTATTGTGTTAAAAGAAGACAATCCCGGTGATCCTATTGCCGAAGGGGCAACCGGTGACGGATATGCAGATACCGGATTTGGTGTGGATGTGAGTATTAGCTGGAGCGTGTATGCAGAAGTGGCCGGAACGTATACCCTTCTCTGGCGATATGCCGTTGGTGGTGATGCTGGCGATCGTCCCGGTGAACTGCTTATAAACGGCGCATCGTATCTGGAAACCGTAAATTTTCCCCACACAAGCGAGTGGTATGATTGGACGGTTAGTGATTCCCTTGAAGTGGAACTGGAAGCCGGAACCAATAAAATACGGCTTGAGGCACATAAGGAGAACGGACTCGGTAACTACGATTATCTGAAGGTGGTTGGCGACGGGATTTCCGCCTCCGAGTGTACGCCATCGTACACGGTAAGCGTGGGACAGAATACCGCCGACTGGGGAACGGTCTCCTACGATCCGGTACAGAAATATTACGAAGAAGGCACAGAAATTACGCTCACCGCAAACGCGAGCGACGGGTATTTTTTCCAGTCCTGGTCTGGGACGGTTCCCGGATCCACCGCGACACATACTATTACCGTGGAAGACAACATCGAAGCCGAAGCCATTTTTCTCCCGGAGGGAACAGCGCCTGATCCGAATCTAGTGGGATACGCGGCGGTGCAGGACGATAAGGGCACGCCGTATTTTACCATCGGCGGAGCGCTGGGCGATACGGTCACAGCCGGGACTTTCGATGAACTGCAGGCGCACATGGACAATCCTGATCCGCTGGTTATCGAAGTGGCCGGTCTCATTGAGACGCACCGGCAGCTCTCATTCAGTTCGGATAAAACGTTATTGGGTACCAGTGAAAATGCACAACTGAAGGGTATCGAACTGGACATCAACGGGGTACGGAACGTGATTATCCGGAATATGAAGATCGGGTTTGTGAAGGATACGCTCAATGTAGCCGACGCCGTGGTCATCACCGGGGGATCGAAAAATATCTGGATAGACCACTGTGAGTTGCTTTCCGACCGGGACCACGGGAAAGATTATTATGACGGGCTGCTGGATATCAAGAATGAGTCGTCGTTTATTACTATTTCCTGGACAAAGCTCCACGATCATGAGAAAGTCAGCCTGATTGCCTCCGGCGATGACAGCGAGCAGGATTCGGTGATCAGGGCAACCTATCACCATAACTATTTCTACAATTGCGGCTCCCGCCTGCCCAGTATCCGGTTTGGCAGGGCACATCTCTTTAACAATTACTATCAGAGTAACAGTACAGCAATCAATTCCAGGATGGGGGCCTGCGTACGCGTCGAACGGAACTATTTTGAGGACGTCGGTACTGCAGTTATGATGGTGTACAGCCCGGAAAAGGGCGCCGTCCAGCTGATCGACAATCATTTTGGCGATGCCAATTATTCGGACTCACCCACCTGCGAACTGGACGTACCGTACGAGTACGAGGCGTTCCTGGACGCAACGGAAGACGTTCCGGAAATCGTGACCGGGGAACTTGGAGTTGCTGTAGAGGATGATCCGGTGGCGGTTGTGTCGGAATTTTCGCTGGGGAACTACCCGAACCCGTTTAACGCGGAGACTCGAATCGAATTTTCATTGCCGAATCGTTCGGAAGTCAATTTGACAGTCTACGATCTCCGTGGGAGACCGGTCGCTCATCCCATCGCTGGGAAAACCTATGGTCCCGGAGTGCATACCATAGATTGGAACGCCTCAGAGATGCCGTCCGGGATCTATTTTTATCGCATCAGAACCGGCAGCAAGATTCTGACTCAAAAGATGGTGCTGTTGAAATAGCCTTCCTCTTACAGTGTTCGGTAACTTTCACCGCGAAAGTGAAGAACCTAACAGCAAAACGGGTGCCTCCTCCCGGAACGCCTATTTTTTTATTTATCTCCAATGGAGGCAATATAAAGTTAGACGTGTTTTTCTCCGCAGCCAGTTTATATTTTAAACCAACAGAAAACTATCCAGCGTCCACCTGATAATATGAATGAAATTCGGCCGTGTCCCGCTTGCAAGGGGCGGGAACTCAAAGAGGAGTATTTTGAGGAACCGTTCTATGTGATGAAATGCCAAAACTGTGATCTGGTTTTCCTCGGAAATCCCCCGGAAGATGAGTCGTTATACGACGAATTTTATGCCGGTTCTGGCGACTCCGGCGAGGACTACCACGCAGACTCTCCTGTCCTGACTCTTCGGGAGATGTATCACATTAATGCGCAGCGCATAGAACTCATAACACGGTTCGAGAACACCGGATTTCTATTGGATATTGGATGCGGCAACGGGTTTTTTTTAGCCAGCCTGAAGGAGCAAACTTCCATTGACGGTTTAGGCGTTGATATTGCCGGGGATGCCGTCGAGTTTGCCCGGCGTGAATTTGGCGTGGCTGCAAAAACAGCGACAATCGGTGATCTTCTGGAAGAGGAACACAGGTTCGATATCATAACACTCTGGCACGTGCTCGAACATTTCAAAGACCCGTTTCGGATCCTGCGTAAGGTGCATGCGCTCCTCAAACCGGGAGGAGCATGCGTCATCGAAGTACCCAACCTTAATAGCCTGAAATTCAGGTTGGCCAGAGAGAAATGGGAAGGAGGCAATCATCCCCGGTATCACCGGACTTTTTTACGCCGAAGACACTCCGGCGAGCGCTAAAGAATACGGGTTTTCGGTCGGTGAAACGGATGCCGCTGTCGTATAGCCTGCCCTGGCGTAATGCGCTGTACAATAGTGCGAAAAAAGTGCTGAATTATTTGGGCCTGGATGCGTTCCTCTGTTTCGTCGCCAGGAAATAGAATCTATACCGTGCCAGTTCTATACTTTTCTATTTGCCCGTACCAACGACATTACCTTGAACATCCTTCAATTGTCTCCTGTAATTATTACCTTTTCCCGTAAGCAAGGTAAGTGAGGAGGATTAGTATGAGTGAACAACCACCTGATACTCAGGGGGAGAAACAATCCCAAATCAAAAGTACCCACGATTACCAGACGTATCTCATCTGGAAAACCGGTCATATTAATAACGAACGCAAATATTTGGCATGGATTCGCGCCAGTATCGGTCTGTTTACGCTGGGATTCATCGTGGAACGAATTGAACTGTTTCTAAAAAATTCCGCGGCACGGGAAGTGGCCGACCATTTTACCGATCTGCCATTTTCAAACATGGTAATTCCCCTGGTTTTCTTTGCCCTTGGTGGACTAATTATCATCATTGCCACCTTGGAATTCTTCGTAGATCGGCGCCGACTGAACGAAATGGAAGAGGAATCCACACGCAGGCTGGATGTCCTTATCGTCAGCACGCTTATACTTCTGGTCGTGGTTGCCGTCCTGTTCTTGTTGCCTGGATTTTCCGTGTAATTAATTGTAGTTGAGCAGATTACCGGTATTCCTCCGAGGGGGCTCACAATTCCACAGCGAATTTCTCCGGCTTATAGGAGAATAGTAATCTGGTGAGACAGTGCGGATCAAATTCGACGAATACTGTAGAATATTTTAAAAATTTCTGGTTTGTATCCCTGGGTGATTTTCCTAAAATACTGGCTGCTTACAGGTAAAACTATGGAGGTTGACCAGTGTCTCGGATCCTGTCTTTTGTCTGTCTCTTTTTCATACTGTCTTTCCTGTCATTTGTATCAGCGCCGGGGAAAGCCGCCGAAATTTATACCGTTGATGCCAGCCCTGACTCGGGATTTCACTGGCCGTACATGCTGCTGATCCCCGATTCGATCACCTCTCCCGAGGATGGAACGCCCCTGCTTGTGGCACCCAATAATACCGGAAGAACCTCAGACAGTTTTGCCGTTCATTTGGAGGCAGCTAATAAATATATACACATGATCCAACCGGTCGCAAATCAACTGCACATACCGATATTGATGCCTGTATTCCCTAGACCGGGTTCCGAGTGGCGCAGTTATATCCATGCACTGGATCGAGAGACACTCACTGCAAGCAGTGAAAGATTAATCCGGATTGATAAGCAACTTGTGGCAATGATCAAGCATGCCCAAGCTTCGCTGGGAGAGCGGCTTGGCCCGATCAATCCGAAATCCGTATTCCTCGGTTTTTCCGCCTCCGGGATGTTCGTGAACAGGTTCGTCTTTTTACATCCGGACGCCGTGTTGGCTGGTATCATTGGATCGCCGGGAGGCTGGCCGCTGGCGCCCGTCAGTCATTATCAGAAGAAAAAATTGCGATTCCCAATCGGTATTGCTGACCTTGACTCGTTGGTTGGAGAACCGCTCAATATGGAACGTGTTCGGACTCTTCCATTGTACTTTTTTCTCGGCGACAAGGATGAGAACGATTCGGTCGTTTATGAAGATAGTTACGATATCTCCGATCGAAACGTTATCATGGAACTCTTCGGTGCTTCATTAACCAAACGCTGGACCATTGCGGAAGCAATGTACCGGCAAGCCGGATATACGAAGACAGAATTTCACCTATTCAGCGATATCGGGCATACAGTCGCACCGGAAATGCAGCAGGGGATCATGGCATTTATTCTCTCCACGATGAATAATTGAATAACTATACATCCAACGAACATTTTCGGATCTCCCGATGCAATAGTCGAGGCTTTTTGATACCTTGCGGACTGAAAAGATTATCCGCGCCAGCAATTAAAATCTAGAGGAACCTCAGGTATGGTTAATTGGGAGGAGAATGACCACACAAGCGCACTATAAGATGACCGCTACAACCCTCTACGGGTTGGAGGGGATACTCGCAACGGAATTAAAGTCACTCGGAGCGGCCGATATAAAGCAGGAGAACCGGGCAGTGACGTTCCGGGGGGATAAACGCCTGATGTATCGTGCCAACCTGGAGCTGCGGACGGCCCTCAAAGTATTGGTTCCGATCCATTCCTTCACCGCCAGAGATGAAAAAACGCTCTATCATTATATCAGGGAAGTCGACTGGAGCCAGTATTTGGATCTGTCTGACACCCTGGCAGTAGATTCCGTAGTCCATTCCAAGCATTTTACGCACTCCAAATACGTGGCGCTTAAGACCAAGGATGCCATCGTTGACCAATTCAGGAAGAAGACCGGGAAGCGCCCCTCGGTGGATGTGGAAGATCCGTCCCTGCGCATTAATCTGTATATCTCCCATGATGAATGTATCGTATCGCTGGACAGCTCCGGGGATTCTTTGCACCGGCGCGGTTACCGGAGGAGTGGGGATCAGGCGCCATTGAACGAGGTACTAGCTGCCGGAATGATTCAACTCACCGGGTGGGACCGGAACTCCCACTTCATCGATCCTATGTGCGGCGCGGGAACTATTTTATGCGAAGCAGCGATGTATGCACGGAATATTAGCCCGGGGATCTACCGGGAGACCTTCGGATTCCGGAAATGGCCGGATTTCGATGCCTATCTCTGGGAGGAGGTGCGCGCCGAAGCCCGGGCGAAAGTGCGGGAATTCGGATACCTGGTTATCGGTTCGGACCGGTCGGGCAATGCGCTGGATGCGGCCAGAGAAAATATTGTCAGAGCAGAACTGGATGATGATATCCGGTTATCCCGAACGCCGTTCGAAGAACGAACCCCAAGTGTGGATAGCGGTATCCTCGTGATGAATCCTCCCTACGGGGAGCGGATGAAGGTGGAGGACATCAAGGCATTCTACGGGGAAATTGGTGACCAGCTGAAGCAGCACTATCCCGGATTTGATGCCTGGATACTGAGCGGCAATCTGGAGGCAATTAAACATGTGGGATTGCGGCCAGCGGAAAATATTACGCTGTACAACGGCCCTATCGAGTGCCGGTTTCAAAAGTTTCCGATTTATCGCGGAAGTAAATGATAAAATACGTTGCCGCATAAGATTGGCTTCCCGTTTCGATATTGTGTTTCCGGTGCGATATTATCAATCGAGTGGGAAGATAGTGCTATCAGCAAACCGAACGATTATAAGAGCGGTAAATCTTAATAAGATTAGATATAATCTGGTAATTTTTTAAACATCTAGAAAAAACAAGGACTATGGTTCATCTTGACAAATTCAAACCGGGGTCGTACTTTTTCCGGGAACAGGCAGAATCTCTGAGTTGTCAAGGACTACTATCCTGTTTACGTCTCGGATTTATTTGCCAGCAATGTAACGTAGTAAGGAACAGGAGGACATGGGATTATGGCAGAGCGAGAAACTGGCACTGTCAAGTGGTTTAATAACTCGAAGGGTTTTGGTTTTATCGTTCGGGACCAGGGTGGCGACGTATTCGTACACTTCAGCGAAATTCAGGGTGATGGTTTCCGTTCCCTGGAAGAAGGCCAAAAGGTGGAATTTACAGTAACCGAGGGCGAAAAAGGCCCGCAGGCCCAGGAAGTAACACTCGTCTGATTGTATTCACCCCATTTGACGAAAAAAAAGCGGCAGGTTCGTTAGAACCTGCCGCTTTGTATTTTACGCCGAAAAATTTATAGACGGTTGTTGGGATCTACCGTTCTTCATCCCAGTGAATTTCATACGTATAATAACTGATTGTTGCATTCGGTGGCGTGAATACTGAACAGGTAAAACTCGCGGATTCGCCCGGTTCAATGGAGGTATCCGAAAGAACGGCCGTATTAAAGGTATGTGTGGAACCATCGATAAATGCAGAGTCTGTCGCCACCACATTAGCGGATTGATTCGATAGCTGGAATACGATACGGACGAAGTCGGCACGGCGTACACCGGTGTTTTTTACCCGGCCCCGGTACACCCGCTTATCTTCGTGAGTCTCTTCCTCGATAGGACCGTCGAGCTCAATTTTAGCTTTGGGTGGTTCCGCCGGGCGTGTGTCCTTTATTAATTTCCGATCCAGCGTCAGATGACCAATCTGGGTCTGAACAATAATTTCGTCGATGGTCTCCCGCAGAACTTTCCCGCGGACAGTTGTTCCGTTCACGAGTTCTATTTCATGTGTGATTTGAGGAACCGAGAGCACTTTTTGGATTTCTCTCTGGAGGGTGAATGGCGATATATCGCCGCCCGCGTTTCTGACTTGCCGGCGCAGGGTCCGTATTGATCTTTTCAGGCTGTCCACATCCTGTTCCAGTTGATAGAATCGGTCCGAATCACGCCGGTTGGGCTGACCAGTTCGGTCGGTCTGTGCCGGACTACGCACGGTATCCATCTGAGTGTTCTGAGCTTGCGAGATTGTATCAGCAGTGGAAGTTGCCTCCGGCGCGGCAGATTCCTTACCACCACGGAACAACGAACAGGAGGTAAACAGGAGAAAAAATAGTAATACCGGAATAAGGTGACTTTTATTCATTCCGCCACCGTTCCATTTGTGTGGAATGTGCTTCCAGTGTGGCTCGCCGCAGCCGCTCCATTTGTGCGGGGGTACCTTGCTGGTGAATAATGGCATACACCTGTTCATAGAAGAGGTAGTTATCGGGATCCCGCATCAGGCTGATCAGGTTTTCGTATAATGTGGGATCATCGTATTGGCCGATAGCCTCAATCGCCTGACGGCGCACATTAGTTGGTAATTCCTTATTAGCCGTTATTTCCGATAACGCTGGCTTCAACTGTGGATCGGTGAATTTTTGCATAGCCCGGGTCAACGCATCGAGCAACGCAAAATACCGTTCCTGACCTGTGTTATAGGACTCAATAAGTGCGACTAGCAGATCGGCATTTTGCACTTCATTCGAGGCATCCAGGGCAAAATCGCGCATCTGGATTTCCGTCTGAGGGTCCTGCAACATCTGAACGAATAAATTTGCAATTTCCGGATTTTCTTTCTCGGCTAGCATATCTATGGCTTTATTCCGGGTGTGGAGGGACACTGATTTATCCCGGGCAATTCTCATAAGAATAGGTACCACCTGTTCATCGTCAAATTGGCCGAGGGTTTCGGTCATATTTTCTTCGAAACTGACATAGTCCATTTTGGCTGCTTCATACGCATCGATCATCCTGAGGACCATGTCCGGTGTTGCCGTTGCTTTCATGCCATCCAGCAACGCAGTTCGGAGGGCGGCCCATTTGCCCCGGAAGTTATTAAAAGTTGCGAGAAATACCTGGCCGCTCGCAGCGTCGCCGCTCTGCTCTAAAACTCGAGCAGTTTCAATATATAGCGTGAGATTTATCGTCTGTAGATCCTGAAGAACACTGCGCATGGCCTCTCTGGCTGCCGGTGCATCACTATCTGCCAGGGAATTAAGTGCCGCAAGTCGCACCGCCGGGCTTGCCTCATCGGATTGGTACGTTGCGATCAGGGATTGCAGCGACGTTTCATTGCCCTGGGCTGCTTTTTGTTGCAGCTGGGCGACTTCCGGTTTTGAGTCTGCCACCTTAACACTGGAACCACATCTCACCATGAAAATTGACGTAGCGATTACGATACAGTATACAACAGATCGGATTATTTGAGGCCTGAATTTTCTCATGGAAGAATGTGGTGTGTTAAATTTCTCAAAAACATACCTGCATTTGAGTGAATAGTCAAGTGTAAGTCCCTTGCCTGCGGGATTTTCTGGTTAGTCCTTCAACAGATAATTGAGGGTAAATTCATGTCCGTCAAAATACCCGAAGCTGTAAAACCGAAGCCAGTCGCCGAGATTGACAAATGTCTGCCCCTGTTCGGTGTGGATATGGGGATGGTGTAAATGGCCCATGACAACATAGTCGTATCCCTCAGCAAAAACGGTTTTGACGTATTCGTGATAGACCCGGCGCAGCAGATTACGGTTTCGTTCAAGGTCAAATTTATTGTATTTGCGGGAAGTGGAAGAGACGTGTTTGGCCAGCCGAAATCCCCAGTCCGGATGCAGGAGTCGGAACAGGCGAATTGCTAACGGGTGCCGGAGTATTTTCTTGAGAAAACGGTATCCTTTATCGTCAGCCAGGACTCCATCACCGTGACAAATCCAGAGCCGCTTGTCTCCGAATTCCAGTTCCATGGGCTCGGGGTGGATGTAAACGCCAACCTGCTCTTCCCAGAATTCGCCGATCCAATAATCGTGATTTCCGGAGAGATAGTGCACTTCGATACCGGCCCTCACCAGCTCCCGGATTATTTCTATCACCTCAAGGTGATGTCGCGGGATTGCGTATTTGTACTCGAACCAAAAATCATAAAGATCACCGACGATAAACAGTTGGGCTGCGTCATCGAACATCCGCTCGGCTAATCGACGCAGCTGGTGGAGTTTCTCTTGATCCTGTGGGGTGGGATCGACGTGAAAATGTAAATCCGAAATAAAATACAGTGCGTTGGCCATAACTCTCTTATTCTTTCATAATGGCGCGAAATTACAGGTGTGGGTGCACAATGGCAACGGAATTTACCCCATTGGATATACTGCATTATCGCCATTTAGGCACACACCAGAAGAAATTTCCACTCTGAATTCCGGAGCGACAAATCCATCTTTGCAATTACAGTTATTTTTTAACGAAACTCGCTCACGGAGCCGGATGAAAAATACGTTGATCCCCCCGGTTGCCTTCTCTAAAATTGTGGCACACCATTTGGGGACGGAAATTCGGTATTTGCCACCGCACTTTCTTGGATAGTTCGGACGATTCGACACCTTGATTCCACTAAACCCTGTAGAATTGCAGACCGTTTTCGGTTCTCGGAATGGAGTGGGGAACCTTTAAAGGATTAACCTGTTTGAAAATACTATGAAAAAACAAATTTATCTCCATACAATAATTGGTTTAGCAATTACGATCGCCACGTTTTTTGTTTGCACGCCGGCGATGGGCCAGTCATTTGGCCAAAATAAAGTCCAGTACAAAGACTTTGAATGGTCGTTTATCCGCTCGGATAATTTTGAGGTCTACTTCTATCCGGGGCATCGGGATCTGGCAGTATTTACAGCGGAAACCGCCGAAAAGGCGCTTCAGCAGATCAGTAAAGAGCTGGATTGGAAACTTACCGAGCGGATTTCCATTATTGTCTACGCTTCCCACAATGATTTTCAGCAGACGAACGTCACACTCTCCTATCTGCCGGAAGGTGTCGGTGGGTTTACGGAGCTGTTTAAAAACCGGATCGTCGTTCCGTATGAAGGGGACTACGAACAGTTCCGGCATGTTATTCACCATGAGTTGGTCCACGGTGTAATAAATGATTTTCTGTATGGTGGCTCAATTCAGTCCATCGTCAGCGGGCGCGTGACCGTCCAGCTGCCGGGATGGATGTCCGAAGGGTATCCGGAATATTCTTCCATGTATTGGGATACGAAAGCGGATATGATTCTGCGGGATCTGGCAGTTAACGGCCAGCTGCCCCGGGTGCAGCAATTGAACGGCTACCTGTCCTACAAAGGAGGGCAGGCCGTAATGAAGTATATCTCCGATACCTATGGCGAACCGAAAATCGGAGAACTCTTTAACCAGATAAAACGAAAACGCAGCGTCGAAGCCGGCGTGAAAGCCGCACTTGGCGGTGGTTTTGAGGAACTGAGCAAACGCTGGCGGAAATATCTCCGGAAGCAGTACTGGCCGGATATCGAGGGCCGAAAAGACGTGCAGGAAATTTCCCGCCAACTGACCGATCACGAAGAATTGAAAAATTACTATAATATCGCCCCGTCAATCTCCCCTGACGGAGGACGGATTGCGATACTGTCCGATCGGGACGGATATGCCGATATCTATATAATCTCTACCCAGGACGGGGAAGAGATTAAGAAGATTGTCTCCGGCAACCGAACGCCGGACTTTGAGGAACTCAAGTGGCTCCAGTCGGGAATTACGTGGTCACCGGATGGAGAACGCATTGCTTTGACGAGCAAGGCGGGCGACCGGGACGCGCTCCACATAATTAATGTTGAGACAGAAGAGAAAAAATCATATACCCTTCGGGTCCCCAATCTTTTTACGGCGGATTGGTCGCCGGACGGCAAAAAAATGGCGCTGGTTGGCCATGATAACGCCCAGAGCGATATTTATGTATACGACTTACAATCCAAAGAACTCACGAATATTACCAATGATCTCTATTCGGATACTGAACCCAAGTGGAGTCCGGACGGCTCAAAAATAGCGTTCGTTTCCGACCGGAACGGCCGGGCACAGACCCCGAATGAACCGATGGATGAATTTAATTATACGAATAAAGACGTATATGTCTACTCGATCGAGGATCAATCCATTGAGCGAATTACGGATTCCCCGGGAGATGAAAATTATCCTGTCTGGTCCCATACGGATAATAAAGTTGCCTACACCTCTGATGAATCGGGCGTCTATAATATTTACATCCACGATATGGACTCCGGTGAGCAGTATGCGATAACGAACATACTTACCGGGATTCAACAGTTGACCTGGTCCTCGGATGACTCCCGCCTGATATTTTCCGGCTATCGGGAAGGCGGCTGGGATGTGTATACGCTGACGAATCCGCTGGAAATTGAACCGGGTTCCGTTACCCCACCACTTACAAATTTTCGCAAGCGGCAAAATGAAGAAAAAATGCCGCAGATCTTCTCAAAACCGACGGTAAACGCTGCCGATTTGGCTGCCTTCTCCGTGGATGAAGACGAGAAAGGTACCCGGAAAACCGCCCGGGCCGAGGGGCGCGAATATTCCAAATACGTCTTTGCGCCGGGATATGACTGGCAGGCGTCCTCACCGGACTCGGCAGAGGAAGCGGCGTTTCGGGATACCCTTACCTCTAAAAATGACAGCGGTGAATACGTAGAACATGATTATAAAACGCGTTTTACCCTGGATTTGATCAACAGCCAGGCAGCGTATAACACCTTCTTCGGATTTCAGGGCAGCACGGTCTTTATGTTTAGCGATATTCTCGGAAATCACCGGTTTGAACTGGCAACGGATCTGTTCATTGATCTGCAGAACAGCAGTTATTATCTGACCTATTACTACCTCAAGAAACAGACCAATTATGGGTTGACACTGTTCAACTTTCCCAACTTCTTCAGGGATTATTATAGCCCCATAATCTATCGATACCGAAACTATGGTACGGTCGGGAGCGTCTCCAGGCCGTTCTCCAAGTTTACCCGTATCGATTTTGACGCAATGTATTATAACGTGGAAATGCAGACTCTGCAGATTCCGCCGGACCATCCGTTATATCGGAATGAACTTATTCAGACTATCATCCCCTCAGTTTCGTTCGTCTATGACAACTCGATATTTGGGTACACCGGCCCGCACGATGGCACCCGGTTCAATCTCTCATATTCACAAAGCCCCAGGTACAATGAAAATAGCCTGGAGTACCAGACGGTCGAATTTGATTTCCGGAAATATTGGATGATTAACCGGGAATACAGCGCAGCGTTTCGTCTGACTGGCGGCGCTAGCGAAGGGGAAAATGCCCAGCGATTTTTTATGGGTGGGGTGCCGAACTGGTTTAACCGGGATTTCCGTAATGACCTGACAACTTACGTTCAAGATCCGGAAAACATCTACTTCTCCAAATTTATTATGCCGGTTCGGGGGGCCCGTTATTACGAACGAGCCGGCACCCGATACGCACTATTGAATGCTGAATTCCGTTTTCCGTTTATACAGTATTTTATGATGCGATTCCCACTGCCGGTCTTTTTCCAGAATATCCGCGGGAATTTCTTCTGGGATAGCGGAGTCACGTGGTTTAACGATGACCTGAGTTTTATGAAAGTTAATGATCTCGGTCAGCATGTCTTCGATGACCTGGTAGCCGGATACGGCTATGGATTCCGGATAAATATGGGCTATTTCCTGTTAAAAATTGATGTGGCCTGGGCTATTGACAGTTTTCACATCTTTGGAAGCGCGTCATCGCCGAAATACTACTTTTCACTTGGAACGGACTTTTAACGGACCGGTTGATGGGTAGATAGCCGAACTCTCCCGTTGCAGTGAACCGTCAGTTGCGGTATCTTTTAGGCCCATGCGAGCACAAATCCAACGGTTTATTCAATTTATTGGCAGACGGACACTGATAGTTTTTCGTGAGCTGGGGAGTATCGCCCTGCTCATTGCCCGCATTATCGTCAATCTTCCGAATCTCTTTAAAGATTGGGGCCTTTTCATCGATCAGGCAATGCAGATCGGGGTCAGGTCTTTACCATTGGTAACGGTCGTCTCCATCTTTGCCGGTGCGGTTTCAGCCTGGCAGGCGGCCTATCAGCTAGCCGGATTGATGCCGCTGGATTTTCTGGGTTCCGCAGCAGGGAAAGCTGTACTGCTGGAAATGGGCCCGGTGTTAACCGGACTCGTTATTGCCGGGAGAAATGGGGCATCAATCGCGGCCGAAATTGGGACCATGCGTGTATCCGAACAGGTGGACGCACTGGAGAGTATGGCCATTGATCCGGTGCGGTATCTGGCCATGCCACGGGTGTTAGCGGCGACGATCATGCTCCCGATAGTTATTGTGTTTGCAGATGCTATTGCTATGGGGGGCGCTTTTGCAGTGGCAAATTTGGTCTATAACCAGGGAGCCAATGTCTTCTTTGGCGCATTCCGGCAGTATTTTGTAGTCGTGGATATCGTGGTGAGTTTAGTTAAGGGGCTGGTTTTTGGCTTTACCACATCACTGATTGGTGTTCATGTCGGCTTGGCGACCTTTGGCGGTGCGAAAGGTGTTGGGAACGCAGCTATTCGTTCCTTTGTCTATTCTTCAGCGGTCATCCTGATTAATGACTTCCTGATTGCGATGATTATTTTGTGAAAATGCAATGCGATTAATTGGACAGAGACGGAGCAGGCTGGGGCTCAACAGTAGAAATTGACAGAATAATACAAAAAATTATTAAACTTACCTGATGGCAAAAAAACGTACCATAGTATACTCTTGTACAGAATGCGGGGCCCAGTTTCCCAAATGGCAGGGACGATGCACCGAGTGCGGTACCTGGAACTCTTTGGTGGAAGAGACGAAGTCCGATCGGAAGAAGCGATCCGGGCAGGTAAAGACCAAACCGCCGATAAATATTAAAAAGATAAAGTCCAATCCGTTAAACCGGATCCCGACTGGCATAGGCGAATTTAACCGCGTGGTCGGTGGAGGACTCATTCCCGGCAGTGTGGTGTTGCTGGGCGGGCATCCCGGTATCGGCAAGTCGACGATTATGTTGCAGATTCTTGGGGAAGTCGCTGAAGGAACGGAATCCACTGTTTGCTATTTTTCCGGGGAAGAGTCCGAAACCCAGATCGGTGTGAGGGCTGACAGACTCGGAATTGACTCCGATCGGGTTCTCATTAGTAACGAGAATAATGTTGAGGGTATCCTTTCGGTACTGGATGACGAAAAACCTATTGTTGCGGTGGTGGATTCCATTCAGACGGCGTACACGGATGAAGTCGACAGTCTCCCGGGGAACGTGAGCCAGGTGCGGGAGTCGGCCGCGCTCCTCCAGCAGTATGCGAAGGAACAGCATTGTGTGATGGTGCTGGTTGGACATATTACCAAGGAAGGGCGTATCGCCGGACCCAAAATGCTGGAGCACCTCGTTGATACTGTCCTGTACCTGGAAGGGGACAACCATCACTTTTATCGTATCCTGCGTTCGGTGAAGAACCGGTTCGGCGCCACCAACGAGGTGGGCATCTTCGAGATGACCGAGCGCGGCATGCAGCCGGTGGGCAACCCATCGGACATGTTCCTCCAGGAGCGGAACGAACACATTCCCGGATCGGTGGTCGTCCCCAGTATGGAGGGGACCCGCCCATTCTTAGTTGAACTCCAGGCGCTGGCCTCCCAGGCGAATTACGGAACGCCGCAGAAAAACGCTACCGGTGTGGATATCCGCAGGCTTTCGCTCCTCCTCGCTGTACTGGAAAAACGGGTCGGCATGCACATCGGCACCAATGATATTTTCGTGAATCTCGTCGGAGGACTCCAGGTAGAGGAACCGGCGATTGATATGGGAATCATCACTGCTGTGGCGTCCAGTTTCCGGGAAATTCCGGTAGACGGTAAGACACTGCTTATCGGCGAAGTTGGTCTGGGGGGTGAGGTGCGTTCGGTCTCTCACATCGACGCACGAATCCAGGAGGGTAAGCGCATGGGATTCGAACGGGTTATCCTCCCCTGGCATAATAAAAAGGACACTCAGAACTTCTCGGGAATAAAGGTCGAGCGCGTCCGGACAGTGCAGGATGCGTTTGAAATTCTCTGGTAAAAGTTTTGCTCCGAAGGTGTAAAAATTGCCGGCTCATTTCTGCCGGTATGTTGTCAATCGTAAAAAGGAGAATCGTATGAAACCTCGCATTTTGCTTATTCTGTTTGCGCTGTGTGTCGCCGCTCTACCGGCCATCGGCGCGGAAGAAGCACCGTTTGAAACCATGATGTTGGATAACGGGATGGAGATTGTGGTGATCGAGAACCACACCGTGCCACTGGCCACCATCGAAATTGTGGTGAAAAACGGCGCCTACACCGAACCGCCGGAATACGACGGGCTCTCGCATCTGTATGAACATATGTTTTTTAAGGCCAATAAAGGGATACCAAGTCAGGAAGCTTATATGGACAGGGCACGGGAGCTGGGCATGGTGTGGAACGGTACCACCAGCGACGAGCGGGTGAATTACTTTTTTACGCTGTCCAAAGATTCGCTCCGAAGCGGGATGGTCTTCATGAAAAATGCCATCCGGTATCCGCTCTTTCTTGAAGAGGAGATGGCAAAAGAAAATCACGTGGTGGACGGCGAATTTGACCGGAACGAGGCCAGCCCGTTTTTCCAGGTGTATCGTGCGACGAACCAAAAGATGTGGACCAGGTTCTGGAGTCGGAAGAATACTATCGGCGATCGGGAGGTGATTCTGAGCGCCACCCCAGAAAAGATGCGGACCATCCAGCACCGGTATTATGTGCCGAATAACTCGGCGCTCATCGTTTCCGGGGACGTGGAACCGGAGACCGTCTTCGCTATAGCCAAAGAGATGTACGGCGATTGGGAACGCGCAGCGGATCCGTTCGAGGAATATCCCGTCCCGGAGCATCCACCCATCGAGTCCGCCGTTGACACAGTCGTGACGCAGCCGGTGAACGTCTCCATGCTGATGATCGGTTGGCACGGCCCGAAAGCCCTGGATGACGTGAAGTCGACCTTCGCGGCGGACGTGTTTTCCTTCATCCTGGGGCAGCAGACGTCAAAATTCCAGAAGAATATGGTAGACTCCGGCATCGCGCTCCAGGCGGATATCAGCTATTATACGCTGCAACACACCGGTCCGATTACCGCAAATATAGTCTCAGCGCCCGGGAATGTGCTGAAGGCCAAGGAAGCCTTAATGGCTGAAATCGAAAAATTTACTGACCCGGATTATTTCACCGATGAGCAGCTGGAAACGGCGAAAAACCTGCTGGAGGTTGATGCGATTTACAATCGGGAAAAAGCCAGCGAATACGCCCACACCGTATCATTCTGGTGGGCTGTGACCGGACTGGATTATTACCGGGATTATATCGAGAACCTCCGGGCGGTCAGCCGCCAGGATATCGTGAATTACGTCAACACATATATTAAAGGCAAACCGCACGTGGTGGCGGCGCTGGTGAGTCCGGAAACGCAGGAGTCGCTGCAGTTAACCAAAGGGAGTTTAGTCCAATGAAAACGATTCGGTTTCTCACAATTATCGGCATTATCGGAATATTGATTATTGGATGTGGCTCCACCAAAGAACAGACAACCACCACCACTTCCATGGAAGGTGAAATGCAGCAGAAATCGATGGAGGACGGGGCTACCTCTTTTGAAGTGAACGGACTCAAAGTGATAACCAAACGGACGCCGGGGAATCCTGTGATTGCAACGGGATTCTACCTGGACAGTGGGACCCGGTATGAGCCGGTAGACCTCGCCGGTATCGAACGGTTCATGTTCGAAACCGCCACCCGGGGCACTGAGTCCCTTTCCAAAGATGAACTGAATGCCCGGCTGGAATCCATGGGCACGGATATCGGCACAGAAGTCACGTACGATTACAACGGACTGACGATGACATCATTGCAGCGTAATTTTGACGAATCCTGGAGTTTGTACGCAGATATCCTTCTGAATCCCACTTTTCCGGAAGCGGAAGTCGAACTCGTCAGACAACAACAGCTGAACGCCATCAAATCCGAACAGGATGATCCTGACAGTTACCTGCAGAGGATTTCTAACGATCTCTATTACGAAGGCCACCCGTATGCCGTCAGCCTGAACGGCACAACAGAATCTATCGAGGGTTTTTCCAGCGAAGCACTTTCCGAATACCATACGAAGAATGTCGTGAAGTCACGGGGTGTGCTCATTGTAGTGGGAGATATCTCTCCATCGGATGTCCGCGCCAAAGCTGCCGAATTAGCATCTGCGTTAACCGCGGGCACTGGTGAATACTCCACAGAGGAAATAATGAGTTTTGACGCAGGCGTAGCCGATCTGAAAATCATCTCCCGTGATCTCCCGACAAATTATATCCGGGGGCTGTGTATTGCGCCTGCCCCGGGTTCGGATGACTATCCGGCCTTCTTTGCAGCCATGAATATCCTGGACGACAAACTGTTCGAAGAGATCCGAACCAAGCGGAATCTCTCCTACGCGCCGGCATCCGGTATTTCCGTGCGCAAAGAGAATTACGGAATCCTGTATGTCACCACCGTTGCGCCGGACACTACGATTAAGGTGATGTTCGAGACTATCGATGGAATGATCGCGGAACCGCTCCCTGAGAAGGAGCTGACCGACATGATTACGCAGACTATCACCAGGGAACTGATGGGACAGGAGACCGCGGCCGCCCAGCGAAGCGAACTGGCTCGGTATGAGATCGTCGGTGGCGATTGGCGGAAGTCCGAGTCGTATATCAACGAACTAAAGCAGGTGACCCCGGAGGCGGTGCAGGCGAGTATGGCGAAATACGCCCGGAATTTCCACTTTGGCGTGGTCGGCGATTCCACGAAGATTGACCGGGAGTTGTTTACGAGTAAGTAAACTCCAAGTAAACTGTCGCTGATTCCCGCCACGGCGGGTTCGGTGACGGTTTTCTTCCTGATGCAAATCAGATTGAGTCATTCCGACTGAGTCTCACCCCGTCCGACTTAGTTTTGCTTCGCAATCTTCGCCACGGCGAATTGCGAGGCGTTCCTAATGGTGAAGCGGAGTTTTCTGCATCGCCCGACGCCGATCGCTCTCAAGGAAAGGATTACTAAATCGCCAAAGGCAATGCTACCAAACAACGAATACCGGGACCGAACTGTCTCACAGCGATTGCAATTCTGTCCATTTATAGTAAATTAATGGTCAATTATGTAGCGCAAAGGATGTAACTACCTTTACACATTTTGATTCATATATAATGAAATCACATCAAAGTTGATGTTGAGGAGTCAACCGAATTGAAAGGAAACGCTATGCTGAAAAAAACCACTCTCGGAGTGCTGTCACTGATATTTATTCTCTCCGGCGTCGCTTTTGCCCAGCTGGATATCGAGTATGAAAAATACCAACTGGATAATGGGCTGACTGTTATTTTATACGAGGATCATTCGGCGCCCCTTGTAACCGTGAATATCTGGTACTATGTCGGCTCCAAGAACGAAAAACCCGGCAAAACCGGATTCGCCCATCTGTTCGAGCATATGATGTTCCAGGGGTCAAAAAATGTCGGTGACGATATGCATTTTCAGTACATCGAGGAAGCCGGTGGAACCCTGAACGGTTCAACCTCCACAGACCGGACAAATTACTGGGAGGATCTCCCGAACAATTATCTGGAACTGGCACTCTGGCTGGAGTCCGACCGGATGGGATGGCTCTTGCCGGCAATGACTCAGAGCAAGCTGGACAACCAGCGGAATGTAGTCAAAAATGAACGTCGCCAGAATTATGAAAACCGGCCGTATGGGCTTGCGCATGAAGCTATTTTCAAAAACCTGTATCCGGAGGGCCACCCGTATCACTGGATGACCATTGGCTCCATGGAAGATCTGTCCAACGCCTCGCTGGAGGACGTAAAGGAATTCTTCCGCTCCTATTATCATCCGGCCAATGCAAGCTTGGTAGTTGCCGGGGATTTCGAACCCGCAGAAGCGAAGTCATTGGTAAAAAAATATTTTGGGCCCATCGATGCCGGGCCGGAAGTGGAACCACTGAACCCCGGAGAAGCGGATCTTTCGGGAGAGAAACGGATCGTACAGGAGGATCAGGTCCAGTTACCGCGCCTCTACATGGCGTTTCAGACGCCGGCCTTTTTTGAGCCTGGGGATGCTGCTATGGATGTGTTGAGTTCGGCGCTAACCGGTGGTAAAAACAGCAGGCTTTATAAAACACTGGTTTTCGAAAAGCGAATTGCCAAAGATGTGAACGCAGCGCAATGGTCGCGTCTCCTGGAGAGCCAGTATATGATTACCGCCACCGCCACACCGGGCCACTCGCTTGGAGAACTGGAAGACGCTATCTGGGCGGAAATCGAGAAGATCCAACAGGAAGCTATTACTGATCGGGAAGTGGAAAAGGCGGTAAACTCCTATGAAGCATCCTTTATCTATCAATTACAGCGTGTCGGCGGGTTCGGCGGTGTGGCTGACCGGCTTCAGGTATTTAATTTTCACCAGAATGAACCAGGGTTTTTTAATAAGAACCTGGAACGGTACAAAGAGGTGACCCCGGAGGATGTGAAAGCCGTGGCCAACAAATTTCTTAAACCGGATGCGCGGGTCGTGTTAAGCGTCGTTCCGGAAGGAAAACTGGATCTACAGGCATCAGCGGAATAATCCCACCGAAGACTTTGGAGGAAGGCAATTATCATGAAATCGCATATCAAAATCACTACTCTCATCCTGCTTATGTTGGGATTGGCCGGCCTACAGTTCTGTACACCGGAAGCCCGAAATCAGCAGCAGACGAACCAGAAAATGACCGAAACCGAACCGGATACCATCGATCGGACTGCAAGGCCGGAACCGGGCCCGGCTCCGGAAATCAGGTTACCGGAACCGGAAAAGGCCTCTCTGGACAATGGACTGGATATCGTGCTGGTCACCCAGTCCGAAGTTCCGATGGTGATTATGGATCTGGTGATTCACAATGGGTCTGCCGCAGATCCGGTGGACGCTCCCGGACTGGCAGATTTCACCGCTGCCATGCTGGACGAGGGAACTGAGAACCGCACTGCGCTCGATATCTCTGAAGGTATCGACTTTTATGGCGCCAGGCTGAGCACTGGTTCCAACTGGGATTACAGCCATGTGAAACTCACCACCCTGACAAAGCATCTGGATTCAACCATGATGGTGTTTACGGATGTTATTCGAAACAGCACCTTTCCCAAAGAAGATTTTGAGCGCGTACGGGAAGAGCGGTTGAACTCGCTGCTGCAGAAGAAAGATCAGCCGAGCACTATCGCCACGGAAGCATTTTATAAAGTAATCTACACGAAAGGCCATCCGTACGGTACGCCGGACGAGGGCACGGAAGAGTCATTAAACGAATTCACTCCGGAAGATTTGCGTCAGTTCCGGGATGATTACTATCGGCCGAATAACGCCACACTGTTCGTGGCTGGCGATATCACCATGGAGGAACTCCTGCCCAGGGTACGCGCCGCCTTCGGCGATTGGAAACCGGGTGATACGGACTTTCCAACGGTTCCGGAAATTCCGTCGGCAGAATACAGCAATATTTACCTGGTCGATAAAGAAGGCGCACCCCAGTCACAAATTCGTATCGGTCACCCCGGACTGCATCGGGACAATCCGGACTATGCCGCGGTACAGGTGATGAACGAGATTCTCGGGGGCTCTTTCGGCAGTCGGATTAATATGAATCTCCGGGAAGACAAAGGATTCACCTACGGCGCCCGGTCGGCATTTGTGTATCGGCGGGGTGTGGGACCCTTTCTGGCATATGCCGGGGTGAAAACTTCCACTACAGACAGTTCGGTGAAGGAATTTCTAAAAGAAATTCGCACGATTGTGGAGGAACCGGTAAGCGATGAGGAACTCGACAGAGCCAAATCCTCAATGACGCTGAGTTTGGCCAGAGAGACCGAAACCCTGAATCAGATTCTGGATCTCCAGATCGACCAGGTAGTCTACGACTTACCGGAGGATCATCTGAGTGCGTACGTTTCGAAGGTACGGAATATGACCAAAACAGAGGTACAGCAGGCAGCGCGGGAATACCTGCATCCCAACAAGTTGGCTATCGTGGTGGTCGGGGATAAGGATTCCGTCCGATCCGGTCTCGAGAAACTGGACTATGGTGAGGTTCTTGAACTGGACCTCTCTGGAGAGCTGGTGGAGTAGCAGAGGAGTATTACGTACTGCGTATTACGTAATGAGAATCATAGTAAGCCAACCTACATAATACGCAGTACGTAATACTGTTTGCATATACTACCCATATTTTCTAATCATCCATTCATATCCTAGAGTGCAATTCCAATGATCCCCTTCACCCTTGAACAGACAGATACCGAAACCAACGCCCGCGCCGGGACCTTTACCACCGACCATGGGGAAGTAAAAACACCAGTGTTCATGCCGGTGGGAACCAAAGGAACGGTGAAAGCCGTTTCGCCTGAAGAAGTAGAGGCGAGCGGTTCCCGCATTATTCTCGGGAATACGTATCATCTTTATCTGAAGCCAGGGTTGGAGATTCTGGAAAACGCCGGAGGATTGCACCGGTTTATGAATTGGGAGCACTCGCTACTCACCGACAGCGGCGGATTTCAGGTGTTTAGTCTCGCCGATCTAAACGAGATAACCGACGACGGCGTGACCTTTCAGTCACATATTGATGGCTCCCGGCATCACTTCGATCCGGCGCATTCTATGCGCATCCAGCGGGTGCTTGGTAGTGACATCATGATGGCATTCGATGAATGTCCACCGTATCCATCTGATAAGGATTACGCGGAGGTCGCAATGGAGCGAACCCATCGCTGGGCGGAGGAGTGCTTGGAATATGTGGAAAGTAACCCACCGCTGTACGGTCATCATCAGTATCTGTTTGGTATCGTACAGGGAAGTACGTATGAAGGTTTGCGCAAGATCAGCGTAGAAGCTTTGACATCGCTGGGATTCGACGGATACGCCATCGGAGGCGTCGCCGTGGGCGAGCCGAAGGAAGAAGTCCGCCGGATTACCCGGATGACGGCACCGATGCTCCCTGAGAACCAGCCCCGGTATCTCATGGGTGTAGGAAAACCGGAAGATATCCTGGAAAGTATCGCCGCCGGGGTGGATATGTTCGACTGTGTGATCCCGACCCGGAATGCCCGGAACGGCCAGGTCTATACCCCGGACGGCCGGATGACTATCCGGAATGCGACCTTTTCGGATGACCATCGTCCCATTGATGGTGAATGCGACTGCTACACGTGCCAACACTTTTCCCGCGCATATATTCGCCACCTGCTGAATGTAAATGAGATCTTTGGGCACCGTCTGGCAACGTTACACAACCTGCACTTTTTTCTCTCCCTCACCCAGAAGGCGAGAGATGCCATCCTGCAAGGTAATTTCGGTCCCTGGAAAGAGGCGTTTTTGAAGCGGTATCGGGAAGAGGAGGATATGGTTTAGGAAAGATGAAAAGAGAAGATTGAAGCATTGAAATCGCCCAACTTTAACACTATAACACCTTAACACCAAAACACGTTTTTTTCGAACACCCTAACCTTTCGAATAACACCGGAAATTATGTATATTCTTCTTTCCGTTTTGGAATAAACAGGACATGAATATATGACCAAGGAATTTGTAAAAACCGAAGCTGGTAACCCGCCGGAAGACCGGGAAATACCCGGACAATCTACAAACGATTACCAGAGGCGAAAGCAATACAATCGCACCAAGATTTGGTTGGGTCTGGCAAACTTGGCTCTGACGTTGGTGTTTCTGCTTTTACTGGTGTTATCGCCCCTTTCCCGCGTGTTTGCCGGATGGGCGATGAATATTTGGTCAAATCCGTACGGTTCCCTGCTACTGTTTGCTCTTTTTGTCGGTGTCGCAGAAATGATTGTCGGATTTCCGCTTTCATTCTATACCGGGTATAGCCTGGAGCATAAATACAATCTCTCAGAGCAGTCACTGGGAAGTTACTTCTGGGAGAAAGCCAAAGGCATGATGGTCGGCACAGTGATTGGTGTACCGGTGTTACTGTTGTTCTATTACTTCCTCCGTGCTTTCGGCAATGGCTGGTGGCTTCCGACGGCCATTCTCATGTTCGTGCTGACAATTCTGCTGTCCCGCATAGCGCCCAAGGCTATCATGCCGCTGTTTTATGACTTTGACCCGATTGACCGGGAAGAACTTAAACAGCGTATTGCAGAGATGGCTGAGGGTGTTGGGCTATCTGTCGAAGGTATTTTTCAGTTCAACCTGAGCAAGGAGACAAAGAAGGCCAACGCCGCCTTCACCGGTATTGGGAAGGCAAAGCGGGTGATTCTGGGCGATACGCTGCTGGAGAATTTTTCCAACGATGAAATTATGTCTGTCGTGGCGCACGAGTTAGGGCATTTCAAAGAAAAACACATCTGGAAACTCTCTGCCGTCGGGACGGTGTTTACTTTTGCGGGGCTGTACCTGGTAAGCCGTTTATACGCGTATATCGTGTCCGTCAGTAGTTTTGACTCCATAACAAGCCTGGCCGCTTTGCCGCTGATTACGCTGTTCCTCATATTGTTCAATTTCGTGATAGGTCCCGTGCAGAATGCCTTGTCCCGCCATTATGAGCGACAGGCGGATGACTATTCCATTAAACTTTTCGGGAGGCCGAAGATTACCATCCAGTCTCTGGAGAAACTCGCTGAGCAGAACCTGGCTGATCCCGATCCGCATCCTGCCATTGAGTTTCTATTCTATTCTCATCCCTCAATACCGAACCGAGTGCAGCGCATTCGCGAACAGCATTTGAGTTAACGTTGTGATCATTGGTATCGATACCGGCGGAACCTTTACTGATTTTTTCTGGTTCGATCCGGAGACCGGCGGAACACTGCAGGTACTGAAGGAACCGTCAACGCCGGATGAACCTTCGCAGGCAGTTCTCAGCGGGTTAGAGCGCATCGGCTCCAATTTTCCATCAATAGTCCACGGTAGTACAGTGGCAACAAACGCCGTCCTCGAGCGCAATGGCGCGGATGTGGTTTTGCTCACCACCAAAGGGTTTGAAGATGTTACTGAGATCGGGAGGCAAACCCGCAGCGATATATACGATTTCAATGTTGATCGGCCGGAACCGCTCGTGTCCAGGGAGAAAAGAATCGGCATCCCGGAGCGGGTCGACAAAGAAGGGAATGTGCTTACTCCTTTGGAAATCCCGGCGGAGACAATTGCACATCTTAAGGAGCTGAATCCGGAGGCCGTGGCCGTATGCTATCTGTTCGGGTATCTAAATCCGATCCACGAAGAACAGACCCGGGAAAAACTTCGCGAGGCCGGAATTCGGACCTGCTGGTCGCTGTCCTCCGCAGTCAGTCCGGAATACCGGGAATACGAGCGCTTCAGCACCACGGTGATGAATGCGTATGTAACCCCGGTGATGGATAGATACCTCGGAGCGCTGGATGATGAGCTGGAAACTGAACATTTTCGGGTTATGCAGTCAAACGGTGGGAGCATGGAAGCGGAGAAGGCGCGGCAGGAGGCCGTCCAGACGCTGCTTTCGGGGCCGGCAGGGGGTGTGGTTGCGGCCAAGACAATCGCAGACCAGTGCCGTATCGACCACGTTATCTCCTTCGATATGGGCGGGACGTCCACTGACGTATCGTTCCTGCCAGGCGAAATTCTGATGACCAGGGAATCAGAGATCGATGGACTCCCGGTGCAGCTACCGATGATTCAGATTAACACAGTAGGCGCAGGTGGCGGGTCGATTGCGTATCGTGATAATGCCGGTGTGTTACAGGTCGGTCCGAAAAGCGCCGGCGCTGATCCCGGTCCGGTTTGTTACGATCGTGGCGGGACTGACCTCACCGTGACGGATGCCAATTTTCTGTGCGGCAGGCTGCCGGGTGAAGCCGTCTTCGGGGATGCGATCAAATTAAACGGGGCAAAGACAGAACAAGTCGCCAAAGCGCTGTCCGATAAATTTGGCCTGGCTACCGGTGAGCTCGCGGAGTCAATAATATCTCTGGCAAATGCAAGGATGGAACGCGCTATCCGTGTCGTATCAGTAGAACAAGGATATGATCCCGGAGATGCGACGCTGATGCCGTTCGGAGGAGCCGGGCCACTGCACGGGTGTGCCATAGCGGAGTCGTTAGGAATTTCAAAGATATTGATACCAATTCATGCAGGGGTATTCAGCGCTTTCGGTCTGCTGTGGGCAGATGTTGTCCGGGACCGTACGAGAACGATACTCCGCCACAACAGGGATATCGACTGGGAAGCGATTTCAGCTGACCTTGAAACAATGCAAAAAAAAGTTATCTCGGAAATTCGGGAGCAGGGAATCGGTAAAGACAATATAACTGCGGAATGGACTCTGGATATGCGGTACAGAGGGCAGTCGTACGAACTCGCCATCCCGTGGCAGGATAATATGATTGAGGCGTTTCACAGACGGCATGAGGAACGGTATACGTTCCAACACGATGACCGTCCAGTGGAAGTGGTGAATCTCCGGGTTCGGGGAATTGGATCGGTGGACAAGCCGAAGCTGCCAAGGCATTCATTGGAGAAACGAGAAGTTGAGACAGCAGAATTTTCAACCCAGGAGGGAATGATAAACGGCAATAACGCAACGTTACCAATTATTCCCAGGGATGATCTGTGGCCAGGAGCCTCCGGGGATGGACCTTGCGTGATTCCGGAACAGACGTCCACCACGTATGTTGCACCGGAATGGAGTTTTACAGTAGATGAGTACGGGCATCTGCACCTGGAGAAACAATGAGTTCTGATTCGAAGGCAGGCACTGTAGATTTTCCGTTCGGATATGAACTGGAACCGGGGCAATTTATTAAGCGACCGAACCGGTTCCTGGCACACGTGCTGGTGAATGGCAGGGAAGTCAAGGCGCATGTACCCGATCCCGGGCGGCTGAAGGAATTGCTGGTGCCGGATGCCGATGTGATGGTTCGGCACAATCCATCGCCAACCCGAAAGACCGACTGGACGCTGACGCTTGTGAAAAAAGAGGCTGTCTGGGTGTGTATCAACACCACGATTCCGAATGCATTTGTCGGTTATCTGTTGGAAAACCGGCGGCTCCCGGAGTTCAACGAATACCCATCGATAAAGGCGGAGGTCGCTAACGAGAACAGTCGATTTGATTTTCACCTGACGAACGGTTCGCTGGAATACTGGCTGGAGGTGAAGTCGGTGTCACTCGTGCATAACGGCGTTGGCCTCTTCCCGGATGCGCCGACAAAGAGAGGCACCCGCCACCTGAATCATCTAATCGATCTGAAAGAACAAGGCCACAGCGCTGGCGTGCTTTTTATGGTGCAGCGATCCGATGCGGAAAAGTTTGCGCCGAACTGGATTACCGATTCCGATTTTTCGGAGACTTTGGTAAAAGCGCACGACGCAGGAGTAGAAGTTACTGTTTATACATCCGAGGTCTCAAGAGAGGGCATTTCTCTGGGAAGCCGCATCGATTTTGACCTCAATACGAAATATCCATTGCCGGAGATGTAAGCCATGCCCCAACTCGATCCCGTCAGACTGGAAATTTTTCGCAGCCTGTTTTCCTCTGTAGCGGAGGAGATGGGCGCAACGCTTATGCGATCAGCGTCGTCGCCCAATATTAAAGAACGGCGGGACTATTCCTGCGCAATATTTAATGGCAACGGTGAATTGATAGCCCAGGGCGAGCATATGCCTGTTCATCTGGGATCCATGCCGCTCTCCGTGCAGGCCGCCATCGACGAAATGGAGTTTGAACCTGGCGACGTCGTGCTCCTGAACGATCCGTTCCGGGGTGGAACCCATCTGCCGGATCTCACCATGATAATGCCGGTATTCATCGAGGTTTCCGAAGAGCCAACATTTTTTATGGCGAACCGGGCACACCACGCAGATGTGGGTGGGATGTCCCCGGGATCCATGCCGGTTTCCACGGAAATTTATCAGGAAGGACAGATTATTCCACCGGTGAAGTGGCGAGCCGCCGGTGACCTGAACGATGACTTGCAGCGGACCCTGTTGGCCAATGTCCGGACACCCGTCGAGAGAAAGGAGGACCTGGCGGCGCAGGAAGCATCGCTGAAGGTCGGCGCAAAGAGAACGCGCGAGTTAACCAAGCGCTATGGACTCGGTGTGGTTCAAAATTTTATGACCCAGGTCTTGGATTATTCCGATACCCTGATGCGTAAAGAGCTGGAGGAGATACCGGATGGTACTTATATCGCCGAAGATTATTTGGATGATGACGGATCCACCGCGGAACCAGTAAAGATACGGTGTACAATTCGTATCGACGAGGATACGGCAGACGTTGATTTCTCCGGAAGCGCTCCACAGGTGCGAGGCAGCTTGAACGCGGTGAGTGCCATAACTTTTTCGGCTACGGTCTATTGCTTCCGGTGCATGGCAGAAAATGACATCCCGGTGAATGAAGGATGCTTTCGTCCTTTAACGGTAATTGCGCCAAAAGGAACTGTGGTCAACGCAACCAGACCGGCTGCCGTGGCCGGGGGAAACGTGGAGACATCCCAGCGCATTGTTGATGTCGTGCTGAAAGCACTGAGCCGGGCGGTTCCTGAAAGGATTCCGGCCGCCAGTCAGGGGACTATGAATAATGTGGCCATTGGTGGTACGGATAACAACGGAGAACCATTTGGTTATTACGAGACTATTGCCGGGGGGATGGGGGCGCGTCCGAGTAAGGACGGCATCAGTGGAATTCACAATCACATGACCAACACCATGAATACGCCAATTGAGGCGCTGGAGACCAGTTATCCCTTCCGGATAACTGAGTACAGATTCCGGGATTTTACAGGCGGAACCGGAACATATCGCGGCGGAGACGGTATTATTCGGTCACTCCAGGTGCTGTGCGATTGTTCGGTCACGGTCCTTAGTGAGCGACGAATTTTTTCGCCGTACGGGCTTCAGGGTGGGAATACCGGATTTCAGGGATTGAACATATTGACCAGGAAAGATGGCAACATGGAAGGCATGCCCTCTAAATTTAATATACAGCTCCGTGCCGGTGACGTACTCACTATCGAAACGCCGGGTGGTGGCGGATACGGGAAACCGGAACACATTCATGATTAGATATCTGTCCAGAATTGGCGGTGCAATTCTGTTTGGTATTTTGCTGTGGACCTGCGCCAACGAAGCCCCACCGCCCGGTGGTCCGGAGGACGTAGATCCCCCCAGAATTGTCTATACTCATCCTGAGCCGGGCAGCGTTGAAATTGCGAAAAACACTAATATTGTCATTGAATTTTCCGAATATCTGAACCGACGTTCTGTAGAGCCGTCTATTTTTATCTCTCCGTATATTGAACAGGGATTCGAAGTGGATATCTCCCGGCGAACGGTAACTATTGATTTCATCGAACAACTCGCAGACTCCACCACCTACATCGTGACCCTCAGTACGGGGGTAGCAGATCTTCGGGGCAATAAACTGACGGAGAGCTATCAGCTGGCGTTTAGTACCGGGCAAAGTATCGACCAGGGGAGCATCGCCGGAAAAATATATCGCGGAGATATGGAAGATGGCGATGTGAGTATCATCGCATATGAGCATGGCGGAATCCATCCTGATACCCTTATCAAACGCCGGCCGGACTATTTGGCCAACCCGGATGCTGAAGGCCGCTTTTCCTTTTCGAATATGAGCCTGGGCGAATATTTTATTCTGGCGCTGCAGGATAATAACAGTAATTATGCCTATGATCCCGGCGAATGGACGGGAATTCCGCAACAGACATTCTGGGGAGTGGAAGATTCGGCTGCGACCGATGTGCTCAGAATGCAGATGTTTAAGTATCCTGCAGATTCACTGGTGCTGACCAAGGTGGAGCAACAGAACCGCCACCGGATGATCATCGGATTCAACCGGCCACCGAAAAACCCGCCAACTCCGGACAATATCCAATTTATCGCCGCCGATACGACGCATCCTGTGAGTGTTGCTCCGGGCGAATCTAACGGGGAATACCTGGTGGAACATTACGCTACGATACCGGACTCCACTTATCAGCTAATAGTGAAGGGGTTGACGGATGGCTTTGATATCCCGTTTGGAACTAAACGGAATATCAGGGATGTGGAAATTACCACAGAACCGGATACACTACCTCTGTCCGCGCCCCAAATCAGCATTGCGGACAGCAGTGAGAAAATTGTCCAGACAACCTCGCTACGAATTACTTTCCCGCGGGCAGTGCAACCTGTGGAGCCTGATACACTACTCAACATCTCAGGAGTAGCGGCTAGCGAAGTTGACCTGTTCTGGGAGAACGGGCAAACCCTGGTAGCAAAACCGGCATCACTCTGGCCTGCCGAGAGCTGGATCAAGTGGATGCTCAAAGATTCATTAATATATGATTACCGGGATTCCACCTATAGCGATTCTGTGACAACCGGGGTATTTCGGACGGAAACCGGCGGAGAATACGGTCAAATTACGGGGACGATCGCTTTTCCGGATCGCTGGGAGAACGGCCAGGTGTTTGTAAAGGCGAACAGGGCCACAGGGGAGACAGTGGGCACGACAACACCTGACACTTCAGGTCAATTCAGGCTGAATCGGATCCCGGCGGGAGAGTATACACTGGAGAGTTTTTATGATGCCGATTCCTCTGGTGACTATTCCTTTGGTCGGCCAACTCCATTTGTCCCTTCTGAATATTTTGTTATATTTTCGGACAGCATTGCCGTCCGGGTGAGATGGGAGTCCTCCGGATATAATTTGGAATATCCGACTATTCAATAAATGAAAATTGCATTCAAAAAAGTGTCAGCAACCGGGAACGATTTTATTGTGATTGACCACCGGGATAGTCTTCTGGCCGATGAGCGACTGCCGGAGTTTGTCCGGGATGCCTGCTCCCGTCACACCGGCGTCGGCGCCGATGGAGTTCTCCTGTTAGAGAACTCTCTGGAGGCCGACTATCGGATGCGGTATATTAACTCAGATGGCGGTCGCGTTAAAATGTGCGGTAACGGCGCCCGGGCGCTGGGTTGGTTTGCGCGCCACTTCCTACTGTGGGAGGAATCCGGTACCTTTGAGGCAGATGACGGTCTGCATTCAGTTTACCGATCAGATGGGCGCTTTGGAGTAAGTTTGCGTGTAACGGGATCCCCGGAGCGGATAAACTTTTCAAATGATGACGTCGGCTGGATGCTCGATACCGGTGTTCCACATCTGGTGTTTCTTTCCAATGATGTGGAGAAGGCGGAGGTTATTCGGGGCGGCCGGAAATACCGATATCATGAACAATTTGCACCGGAAGGCACGAATGTGGATTTTGTGCAGGTGAACGGGGATGGGGTAACCATGCGAACCTATGAGCGTGGGGTGGAGGATGAGACACTGGCGTGTGGGACCGGAGTGATGGCTGCGGGATTGGTGGCAGCGGAATTACATGATTTGGCGTTCCCAATGCAGGTACAAGTCCCTGGCGGGAAGCTTGAGATCCATCAGGAGGCCGATGAATGGGTATTATGGGGGGAAGTGGAGGAGATATTCACCGGAGAAATGACATTGGGTGGACGAGTAGGTAATTATATCACTAAGGCATATTAATTGGAAACAGTGACGAGGAGAGTGTATGTATAGTGTAATTATGGCAGGTGGTGTCGGGAAGCGATTTTGGCCCCGAAGCCGGAAAGATCGACCAAAACAACTACTCAATATTGTTGACGATGCTTCGATGTTACGCTTAACGGTTGACCGGCTCAATCAGGTGTCAGATTATGACAAGATTTTTATTGTGACTAACCATGAGCAGGCGCCGGCCATCAAGAAAAATATCCCTGAACTTCCGGAAGAAAACCTGTTGCTGGAACCGTTTGGCAAGAATACTGCTCCGGCCATCGCATTAAGTGCTGTCCATATTCTGGATATGGACCCGGACGCAGTAATGGCGGTTTTTCCGGCGGATCATCTTATTATGAAAGAGGATGTGTTTTTTACGGATCTTGAGGAGGCTGAGAAGGCGGTTCGCGATAAAAATTGTCTGGTGACGTTCGGCATCGAACCGACCCGGCCGGCCACCGGATACGGATACATACAGTATGATACCAAGAAAACTCTGGTTGAAGACAAAGTCTATAAGGTGAAGACCTTCGCGGAAAAGCCAAACCTGAATACCGCCCGGCGTTTTTTGCGGAGCGGGGATTTCCTCTGGAATAGCGGTATGTTCGTCTGGAAGGCCAAAACAATTCTCCAACAGATGAAGGCATTTATGCCGGAACTCTATGACAGTGCAGAGACTATAAGTGAATCGCTGGGTTCGGAAGACTATCACCGGGTGGTGGAACGGGAGTGGAAAACCCTGCGCAGTGAATCCATCGACTACGGCATCATGGAGAAAGCCGGCAACGTCTACGTCGTCCGGGGTGAATTTTTCTGGAGTGACCTTGGCTCATGGGCGTCCGTTTATGAATTAGCGGAAAAGGACGACCAGGAGAACGTTATTGATGGCGACGCCATGCTGCTGGATTCCACAGGAAATTATATCTACTCTCCTGATCGGTTTGTGGCGACTGTGGGCCTGGAAGATACCATTATTATTAATACCGAAAATGTGACGTTGGTCGTAGAGCGGAGTAAGGCGGAAGACGTGAAAAATCTAGTTGACGCTCTGCGGAAAAAAGGTCGGGATGAATTCCTATAGGGACGAACCCATATGAAAGAAGAACAGCTATATGACGCAATGGTCGAACTGGCGGAACGCCTGGATATCGAGGTAGTAACCGGCCGGGGTGATTTCAGTGGTGGCTATTGCCGCGTTCGGGAGGATCGACGGATTGTGCTGAATAAACACAGCCTGCTGCCGACGAAACTCAGAGTAATGGCAAGGAATCTGCTTCAGTTTGACCTTTCCAATATGTACATCCTGCCGGCGGTTCGCGAATTTTTAGAAATGGTCCTCGAAGAGGAAGGGGAGCAAATTTTACCGACAGAGGAGGCAGGGGCGGTTGAGGAAGACTGATAATCTGCTATTATGGCTGACAATCCTACTCCTGTACTATGGAGTTTTTTCACTTTTGCATCTCAACCCGTTCGTTCAAAATAATCCAGTCCTGATACTGATCACCATTGTCGTGATCATGAGTACTTTACGGCCACTTCGGCGGTGGGTTCGGGTCGGGATTATCCGGATTTTTAACCCGACGTACTTTGAGCATAATAACCGGATTAAAAGACTCAAGCGCAATCTTCAGATAACCCAGCCATACAATGAAATTGCCGATCAGGTGCTACACGAATTGGAAGAAATATTTGAGGCTCGGATCTTGGCGCTGGCATTGAAAGACAACGACGACTTCGCTATCATAAATTACCGGGCGCCGGAGCCAATTAATCTCGACAACGTCACTATTGATGCGGATTCGGAAATGGTGGCCGAATTGCAGCAGAAAAGACGGATCGTGCGTGTGAGTCGTCAATCACTTAGCTATAACCCGACACCGCAGCGACAGCAGGATTACCGGTTCAAAGATTATAAGTTGTTCAATTTCGCCATTCCGCTCAAGGTCAATGACACCATCATTGGGGCTATTCTCACCAGTAATCTCCAGAACGATTTTATCCGGGACTGGCAGAATGGTCTGCTTGAAGACTTTGCTGAGTATCTTGGCATCGTACTGCGGAATTCCCGCCTGTACAATGAGGTGCACTGGGAGGCGCTCCAAAAGGAAACCCTGTTCGAAATTTCCAAGAAGATTACCTCCACCCTTGATGTCCGGGAGGTGCTGAATCTGGTGATTGACTCACTGAACAAGGTAGTAAATTATTCAGCAGCGGGGATTTTTCTGGTGAAAAAAGGGGGGCATATCGTGCATGAGATGATCCAGCGGGGATACGACGAAGACAAATTAAGCGAAGTTTCCCTGAAGGTCGGCCACGGAATCGTTGGAGCCTGTATCCGGGAAAAGCAACCGATTATCGTCGGAGATGTTTCCGATCATGATCAGTATATCGAAGTCCGGTCCACAACAAAGTCTGAGATGTGCGTTCCTATCTATGATAATAAGCACCGTCACGTGGTTGGTGCCTTCAATATCGAAAGTGACGAGCTAAACGCGTTTTCCCAGAATGATCTGGATCGGTTGACGGCGTTTACCAGTCAGGTCTCCATCGCCATCGATAATGCCCGCCTGTACAAGCAGGTGACGGAGAGCCGCCGGTATGAGCGGGATATTGAGGTTGCCAGGGAAATTCAGAATGCATTCCTGCCCAAAGAATTGCCCGAGCACCCGGCGTATGACTTTGCCGCAATATGTAAACCGTCCCAAAAAGTCGGCGGGGATTTTTATGATGTGCACCAATTTTCCCAGGGCAAAATCGGAGTGGCCATAGGCGATGTGGCTGGCAAAGGGGTGCCGGGCGCCATCCTGATGGCAAACCTGTATGCGGGCTATCGCAGCCGGGTCCGATCTCAGGATTCTATCCATCTTATGGTAAAGCGATTAAATGAGCTTTTGGTGGAGTCAACCAACTCAGAGAAATACACCACCTTCTTTTATGCGGAGCTGGAGACGGAATCGGGAGAGGTAACGTACTGCAATGCAGGCCATAATCCGCCACTGATAGTACATTCGGACGGCAGTTACGAAGAGCTGACCGCCGGAGGTCCGGTGGTTGGCGCGCTTGAAAATTCCGAATACGAAGAAGAGACCGTCACAATGCAGCCGGGCGATTTACTGTTGCTCTATACCGACGGTATCACGGAATCTCAAAATTTGCAGGGGGAATATTATGAGGTGGAACGGCTGCTTGACATTGTGCGCCGACGCAATAAAAATACCTCCGCAGAAGCCATTATGGATATGATCAACCGGGATGTATATAACTTCACCAATGGGGACGATCTCCAGGATGATGTTACAGTGGTGACTGTCCTGGCAACCCAAACAGACTGACCCGGTGAATCCTTTGAAATCCGGCGGTTCAGCGGGAGAAACGGCTTGATTTGGATTGCGAAAAATTGTAGTATAATTACATATTTTTCAAGGGAGTTTGCCACTGATAGATGACTTTTATTCTCAACGAAATCTCAGGCAATCAAAACGGATATATCCGGGAATTTTACGGCAGGCCTGTGTGCCTCATTTTGGCAACTCACCGCGCCGAATATCCTGATGAAATCCATGAATAAATAAAGCCACCGTGATATGCGTGAGCGGGTAGAGCATAGGAGGATATTTTGAAAGAGTATGCATCGAAAGACATTCGGAATGTTGCGCTAATTGGTCATGGTGCCTCCGGCAAGACCATGACCGGGGAATCCATGTTGCGCCGGGCAGGCATGATTAATCGGCTGGGAAGTATTGAAGAAGGGACAACAATTTCGGATCATAACTCTGATGAGATCGATCGTCAGATTTCCATTCATACCTCGCTGCTGCATGCCGAAACTATGGATGTCAAGTTTAATATCCTCGACACTCCGGGCTATTCTGATTTTGTCGGGGAGGTCAAAGGTGCGTTAGCAGTCGTCGATACAGCAGTACTCGTAGTCCATGGAGTCACAGGCGTTGAAATCGGGACGGAAATGACCTGGAGGTTTGCCAAAGAATGGAGCAGGCCACGAGTCCTGTTTGTGAATATGCTCGATAAGGAACATGCCGATTATGATGGAGTGTTGGCGAAACTGCAGGAGCGCTTTGGACGGGAGGTTTTCCCGATTCAATTCCCGATTAACCAGGGACCGGATTTTAATGCAGTCATCGATCTGGTCAAAATGAAAAAATTGTCCTATGCCGCCGACGAAAATACATGTGTTGAAGAACCAATCCCGGACGAATTCCAGGAGAAAGCCGAGGAGATGCACCAGGAATTGATCGAACTCGTCGCAGAGTCCGATGATACATTACTGGAGAAATTTTTTGAAGATGCGATGACAGAGGAAGACCTCAGAGAAGGGTTGCACAAAGCAATCGTTGAGAACACCGTATTTCCGGTACTATGTGGCAGCGCAGTGAATAATATCGGGACGTGGCGACTGCTGGAATTCCTGGCGAAATACACGCCAGCGCCGACAGAGCTTCCTCCCATCGAGGGGACCAAGGATGGTGAAACCGTCGAAGTCACATGTGATTCAGATGAACCGGCGGTGGCATTTGTGTTCAAAACTGTGAGTGAAGAACATGTGGGAGATTTGTCTTACCTCAGGGTATATCGCGGTTCTGTGAAACACGGCGATAATCTGACGAATACCACCAGAAGCGTCAAGGAACGCCTGGGACAGATTTTTATTTTGAACGGGAAAAAGCGGGAAGAAGTGGAACGAGTGTATGCTGGTGATATTCTCGCAGCGGTTAAATTGAAAAACACCCATACCAATGATACACTTACCGAAGAAGGTACCCAGGTTGAACTGCCGAAAATCAAATTTCCTGAGCCGGTGATCCGATCAGCCATACGCACGACAAACAAAGGCGATGAGGATAAGCTGAGTACCGGTCTGTCTACCATGCACGAAGAGGATCCGACCTTCCGTTACGAGGTGGACTCGGAACTGAGTCAGACGATTATCAGTGGTCTTGGCGAGTTACATTTGGAGAATGTCGTCGACCGTATTCGACACCGATTTGATATCGAGGTGGAACTGGAAGAGCCCCGGATTCCGTATCGCGAGACAATCCGAAAAACGGCGGAGAAACGAGGCAAGTTCAAGAAGCAGTCCGGCGGCCGGGGCCAGTATGGTGATGCCCATGTACGCATTGAACCGGTGCCGCGCGGCGAAGGATTCGAATTCGTGGATGCCATTGTTGGTGGCGTTATTCCGACAAAATTTGTTCTTTCTGTGGAAAAAGGAATCCGGGAAGCCATGGAAGAAGGCGTGATTGCCGGTTACAAAGTCGTGGATGTCAGAGCGACAGCCTTCGATGGGTCGCATCATTCGGTGGATTCCAGTGATGTGGCCTTCAAAGTTGCCGGTGCCATGGCATTTCGCGGCGCCTTCAAAGAGGCGAATCCTATTCTTTTGGAGCCGATCTACGATGTAGAAGTCACAGTCCCGGAAGAATATATGGGGGACGTCATGGGCGACATTTCCGGTCGACGTGGCAAGATTCAGGGCATGGATTCCGATGGCCATTTCCAGGTCATTAAGGCCAAGATTCCACTGGCGAACCTGTATAAATATTCCACCACGCTGCGTTCGATCACGGCCGGACGCGGGATGCACCGGCGGAAATTCAGCCATTACGATCCGGTGCCGGCGGAAATCCAGCAGGAGATCGTTGAAAAATCCAACCAGGAAAAAGAAGAAGAATAGTGGACGACTCCCGGGAGACGTTGTGGGCGCCATGGCGAATTGAGTATGTCCTCCAGGAAAAACCAGAGGATTGTATTTTTTGCGCCAAACCGGCGCCCGGAACGGATGATCGGGAGGAGTTGATTCTCGTCCGTGGGGAATACAGTTTCGTGATTATGAACCTGTACCCATACAACAATGCCCATCTCATGATCAGCCCTTACCAGCATACCGCTGATATCGGAGACCTGGACGATACCACACATCTGGAGATGATACACTTCCTTCAGGAATGGATGGAGGTCATCCGGGAGACCATGAATCCGGAAGGATTTAATACCGGCGCGAATTTTGGCAAAGTCGCCGGTGCCGGTGTTGACGATCACTATCATTACCACCTGGTGCCTCGTTGGAGCGGCGATACCAATTTTATGCCGATTCTCGGCCACACGAAAGTATTAGTGGAAGGGTTGGAAGAAACATGGGAAAAGCTGGCTGCCGCCTACGAAGATATGTACGGTAATCGACACAAAACTAATTGACACGGGAAAACGAGCTTTATATCTTTAAAGGCTTTTTGAGAGCAATATTATTCCGGAGTAGCTCAGCGGAAGAGCGGGTGGCTGTTAACCACTAGGTCGGGGGTTCGAATCCCTCCTCCGGAGCTGTTATAGTAACATTATCGTCGGATCTTCCCGTGGCACCTCCGACACCGTATTACCTGTATATTTTATACTCTACCCGAATAGATCGGTATTATACCGGCTCTTCGGATAATCCGGAGACGCGGAACTGGTTTCATTCCCATACCAACCAGGGATGGACCGTCCGTGGTCAACCCTGGGAGCTGGTGTTTACCAAGGCCTTTCCTTCCAAGGCCGAGGCGCAGTGGTGGGAGCGGTGGATCAAGCGCCAGAAGAGTCGACGAATCATTGAAAAAATTCTTCGGGGTGACTTTGTGTGGGAGCGCCGGTAACGGGTGGCTGTTATCCCGCCCCGGCGGGACGGGGGTTCTCCCGCAGGAACTCCTGGAGGAATCCCTCCTCCGGAGCTGTTTTTCATAGTTGATACTTCGACTCCCCATGCTTACCACTTATGCTTTATACGCGGGCAGCGGATCGTCTCTACATTGGCCAGATGTCTATTCTGGAACATTGGTTACAACGCTATACTGCTGGTGAAGTGCGCTCGACCAAAGCCTATTGCCCTGGCAGTTAGTCTATATTGAATCCTTTGCCACTCGCGCAGAAGCGAAGCGACAAGGACGAGAGTTAAAATCTCACCATGGGCGGCACTTTATCCGACCGAAAATACTGAAGTAGCTCAGTGGAAGAGTCCGGCGAGTCGGGAATCTGGGTTATAGCAGGAGGGCGAATTAACTATTCACTGGAAATGCCCAAAGAGTTTTTAATCTTTTGAAGAGAGAGATTTACCCTGAGACCATTGTTCTTTGCGAGTACTTCTCTTCCTCAGCAAAAAACGCATCATGCAGTGTGCGCACCACCGGTTCGATATCTGCTTCATCGATAACGAAGCTGAGGTTGACCTCCGACGCGCCCTGTGAAATCATGTTGATGTGAAAATTTTCTAACTCTTTGAAGATTCTCCCCGGTAACCCTTTATAGGCCCGCATATTTTCGCCGACTAAACAGACAATCGCTTTCCTGTTTTCCATACTGACAGTAGAAAACTTGCTGATTTCATGGATCAGCGGTTGCGGGTCCACGTCTTTTGCGAAGGCGATGGATACACTCACCTCGGAGGTAGATACCAAATCGGCGACTACTTGATGCCTGTCCAGGACTTCAAATACCTTCCGCAGGAAGTCATGCGCCTGAAACATCCGGGTGGAGGTTAAATTCAGCACCTGGATGCCTTCCTTATAGGCAATGGACTTAACGACCTTCTGTTCCTGATGATCCGGGAAGTCACGCCGGATAAGACTCCCATCAGATTCCGGATTCCTGGTATTGTAAATCTGAATCGGGATATCCAGTTCCACCGCAGGGAGTATTGTATCCGGATGCAGTACCCGGGCACCAAAATACGCCAGCTCAGAGGCTTCACGGAAAGTCATTTCCTTGATGACCCGGGCGTGGTCGATAATCGTAGGATCTGCAGTCAGGATGCCGTCCACATCTGACCAAATTTCGATGGTTTCAGCTTCCAGTGCTGCACCAATAATGCTCGCGGTATAATCGGAGCCGCCGCGTCCAAGGGTTGAAATGTCGCCTTCCAGGGTTGATCCGATAAAACCCTGGGCGATCGGGATAGAATAATTTCCGTCATCCTCCGGGAGATTGAATGTGGATTGAATTAGCGGTTCAGATTCCTCCAGAAGCGGCTTAGCCCTGGTATGTTCATCGGTAGTTTTCATGAATTCCCGAGACTCAACCAGATGGGCATCAATACCCTGCGTGTTAACATGACACATCATCAGGAGAGTGGAGAACCGCTCCCCGAACGAGACAATGCGATCAATGGATTTTCGTGAAATATCTCTGAGAAGGGAGACGCCACGCAATAGCTCCCGTAACTCTGCCGTGAAACGGCCGGTTTCTTCTTCGAATTTTTCTTTCCATGGCGAACCAATCTCCAGTTCAGCTGCCATAGATTGATGATAAGTATAAATGGAATCAACCGAAGCCAGAGCCGTTTCGAACTCACCATCTCTGGCAGCCTTAATCGAAGCGAGCAGATTATCGGTTGTGTCGCCACAAGCAGAAAGAACTACGATGGGATGCCGGTTGCGTTTGGAATAGATAATATCAGCGACGTTCCGAATCGCTTGACTGCTGTTAATGGAAGATCCACCAAATTTTAAAACGATCATCGGTTACTCCTACAATAATCCTTTACCACCAGGCTTGTTTAAACTGCTCCAATGCTTCATTGACCTGGTCGAAATCAATGAGAAAGGCGTCATGGCCATTCTCCGAATTTATCTCGTAATATTTTGAATTGGGAATATACTCTGCAAGCTCTTTTTGTTCTTGTGGGGGATACAGAATATCGGAACTGACTCCAATGATAAGGGAAGGAACATTGATCTGCTTGAGCGCAGCAATGTGACCATCCCGGTTTCGACCCACATCGTGTGTATCCATAATTTCTGTAAGTGCGATGTAACAATTGGCGTCAAACCGATTGACGAGTTTATTGCCCTGGTAGTCCAGGTAGCTCTCCACAGTGTAGTAATTTTCTTCGGCTCTTTGAAATTCCCGTCCGAACCGTTTCTGGAAAGAGGCGGAACTCCGGTACGAAACCATGGCAATCTTCCGCGCAAGCGCCAGACCGTTTACTGGTTGATTCTTTGCGTAATGGCCACCATTCCAGTCGGGATCGTCCTTAATTGCATCCCGCTGCATCGCACTGATCCCGATACACCAGGCCGAATGCCGGGCTGAACTCCCGATGGATACGATAGACTGGACGTACTCAGGATAGAGCAATGCCCATTCCAGGCTCAGCATGCCGCCCATCGATCCACCGATGACAGAGCGGAGTGCAGTGACTCCAAGATCATCGAGTAATAATTTGTGTGCGTGAACAGTGTCGCGAATGGTGATTAACGGAAAGGTGGTGGGATCTCTGTTTTCTTGAGAATACGTCAATGGACTGGTGGACCCGTAGGGTGAGCCAAGGTTGTTAATACAGATAATACAGTATTCTTCGGAATCGAGGGGATTACCCGGTCCCAGCGTCGGGTCCCACCATTCGGTCACATCGCTGCTGCCGGTCAACGCGTGTGTGATCAGAATGACGTTGTCGCCAGCATCATTTAGCGTGCCCCAGGTGTGGTAGGCCAGACGCAAAGAAGGGAGCGTTCCCCCATATTCCAGAGGGAACGGCTCTTCTTGCGACCAGATTTGTAGCTTCTCAGACATAGAACCTTAATTTAGCCTCCGATTTGGTCGAATGCTTGTGCAAAATCGGATTTTATGTCATCGATATGTTCGATGCCGACGGAAACCCGGACCAGATCCGGCGTGACACCTGTGTCAGCCTGTTCCTCTTCAGACAGCTGCTGATGGGTGGTGGATGCCGGATGGATCACCAGTGTTTTGGCGTCACCAACGTTTGCGAGATGGCTCGCCAACTCCACTGAATTAATGAACTTTTTCCCTTGCTCAATTCCACCTTTGATGCCAAACGAAAGGACAGCCCCAAAGCCATTCTTCAGATATTTCTGAGCGTTATCGTGCGTCGGATGATCCGGCAATCCGGGATAATTGACCCATGAAACCTTCTCATGGCTCTTCAACCACTTCGCCAGTTCCATGGCGTTGTCCACGTGGCGCTGTACTCTGAGGGAGAGAGTCTCCAATCCCTGGATATGGAGGAAGGAATTAAACGGAGACGGCGCTGCACCGAAATCCCGAAGGCCTTCCACTCGGGCACGTACGGCAAACGCAATATTACCGAATGGGCCTTCGGGACCGAACACATCCCAGAAAACCAAACCATGATAGGCTGGAGATGGCTCGGTAAAGGCCGGAAACTTACCATTGCCCCAGTCGAAGTTCCCTGAATCTACAGCGACGCCCCCGATAGCCGTACCGTGACCACCTATCCACTTGGTAGCTGACTGCACTACGATATCCGCTCCGTATTCAATCGGACGCACCAGGTACCCGGCCGCACCGAATGTATTATCCACGATAAACGGGATATTGTTTTCATGTGCGATCTCCGCCAGCCCTTCGAAGTCCGGAACATAATACCCGGGATTCCCGATACTTTCGGCATACACTGCTTTGGTATTTTCATCGATGGCATCTCGGACCTGATCCAGATCGGTACCGTCGACGAATTTCGTATCGATGCCCAACCGGGGAAGGCTTACTTTAAATTGGTTGTATGTTCCGCCGTAAAGATGGGAGGAGGAAACAATGTTGTCTCCCGCGCCCATAATGGTGGAGATAGCCAGGAATTGTGCAGCCTGTCCGGAGCCGGTGGCCACCGCTGCCGCGCCACCCTCCAGCGCCGCGATCCGTTTCTCGAACACATCATTGGTCGGATTCATTATCCGTGTGTAGATGTTGCCGAACTCTTCCAGCCCGAACAGTCTGGCAGCATGATCGGTATCATCGAAGGTGTAAGAGGTCGTCTGATATATGGGAACCGCCCGGGACTTCGTGGCCGGATCCGGTTCCTGCCCCGCGTGAATCTGCAGGGTTTCGTAATGCTGTTTGTTCTCTGTACTCATGGGATTCTCCCTTGTGTTTGTGTTTGATAAAATAAAAAAGGCTCACCACTTGGTGAGCCTTTGTCATGCAAAATGCTAATTTTGGCGCCTCACCAAATGGTCATACGCAGTCCTTCATCATACACATCATACACAAGTTCGAAACCATTTGGCAATGAGTGTTCATCTGAATTTTTCCAGTTTGAATGAATTTGCTGCTGTCAAAAGCAAGGAAAGGTTAAAAGTATTTTATTTATCAATCAAGTGCTTTTTTAAATTCAAGGTTCCCGTTCATAAATTTTCTGAAAAAGAATGACTCGAATTATTGTAAGGGAACCTCGCCGCGTTAAAGATGTTTTATGTCACTGCCGATATTACCAAGCGGCGGAGGATGTTCGGATACGATCCCGGCTTTCATCGGAAATTTTAGAATTAATCTCCCGGGATAGAGTGAGATAGGAAATATCCAGCATTTTCCGCTTGACTTAGAAAATCTGTTCGGATACCTTTGTGTTCAATTGATGGAGAAAAACGAAGAAGAATTATGAGAGTTCGGCAGAAAAATTCGATGGGACGCACAAGTGAGGCAGTTGCTGCCGCACCGCCCCACCGCGATCTGTTGACTCCACTCTCCATTAGTTCCATTCCTGCAATTAGCATCATTATTCTTTCCGATCTACGAATTAGCAGCCTAATTCTAGGTCTAGTAGTGATTGTAGGAATGATCTCGAGCCTACGAATTAGCAACTAAATACACGGCTCAGAGGTCAATTCCTGCACTCGGGGCAAACCGCTCCGATTTCCCAACCACAAATGAAGTGACAATGAATTGACCTCAGGGCGAAGTGCGATTGCACTACGACGTGGAGGATTTATAGAAATGCAAAAAACTATGACGCATTTGACACAATTTACCAAAGATGATACATCGGTCAGCTGGGATCATGCCGAAATCGCTTTTTCAATAGGAGTGATGCGACTACCCAGCTTTCGCACTATGCTATTTCAAGATCGTGCTGATGCGATATATTCGGAATTTAACACAAGCGAACAACGTAACAATGCGTTGACATACCGTGGAGGTAACAAATGACACCTGACGTCGCGACAATAGAAAAAGAAAAGCAGCAGAACACAAATGGGGCTCGACCAGAGGGAGCCCAAAGTGGTGAAACGAAAGAATTAACCGGAGCGGAAATATTTGTTCGGACACTGGAGGATGTCGGCGTGGATACCGTATTTGGATATCCTGGTGGAGCTGTTCTTCCGATATATGATCATTTATATCAGAAATCCGGTTTCACACATTATTTGATTCGTCACGAGCAGGGTGGCACGCACGCTGCCGACGGGTACGCTCGCGCAACCGGGAAACCAGGTGTCGTACTGGTAACGTCAGGGCCGGGTGGCACGAATACGGTGACCGGTATAGCCACTGCGAATATGGATTCCGTTCCGATGGTAGTCTTTACGGGGCAGGTCCCCTCTGGTATGATCGGGAACGATGCATTTCAGGAGGCGGATATCATTGGAATTACGCGTCCCATCACCAAGCACAGCTATTTGGTGAAAGATGTCAACGAATTAGAAACGGTGATCCACGAAGCATTCCATATTGCAAATTCAGGGCGCCCCGGTCCGGTGGTAGTTGATCTGCCGAAAGACATGGTCAAAACTACCGGGACTTACCGGGGATCAGGTAAGGTGAAAATCCCGGGTTACAAACCAGTAACCCGGGGACACCATAGCCAGATTGCCAAAGCTGCCAAAATGCTGAGCGAGGCAGAACGCCCCCTCATCTATGCTGGTGGCGGTGTCAATCTTGGCGATGCGGCCTCTGAATTAACAGAATTAGTAGAGAAGACCAATATCCCGATAACCACAACTTTGATGGGGCTGGGCGGATTTCCTGAAACACGGTCGCAGTCCCTGGGAATGCTGGGCATGCACGGAACCTGGTACGCCAATATGGCAATCACAGAATGTGACGTGCTGCTGGCTGTCGGTGCGCGATTTGACGATCGGGTGACCGGTCGGCTGGACGGGTTTTCGCAGAAATCCAAGAAAATCCATATCGACATCGATCCATCCTGTATCTCCAAAAATGTAGAAGTCGAAGTGCCAATAGTCGGGAACGTGAAAGAAGTTCTCCCGGAACTGACCCGAATGGCAGACGCTCCGCAGATTGATAACTGGTGGAGCACAATAAATCAATGGAAAGAAGAGCACCCGCTGAAGGTGCCGTATTCGGAGGATGAAATTACGCCCCAGTATATGATCGAAAAGATCTCCGAAGTCACCAGGGGCGAGGCTCTGATGGTGGCTGATGTGGGGCAGCATCAGATGTGGCTGGCCCAGCATTACAAGTTTAACCATCCGCGATCTATGCTGTCATCCGGTGGGCTTGGGACCATGGGATACGGATTCCCGGCAGCCATGGGGGCCGCCATCGGCAAACCGGATCGCACGGTATTCTGTGTGACGGGTGATGGCGGATTTCAGATGACGGCGTTCGAACTGGCTACCGCTGTGCAATATAAAGTGCCGGTAAAGGTGGCTATTCTGAACAATGGTTGGCTCGGGATGGTACGACAATGGCAGGAACTCTTCTATGAAGAACGATATGCGCATACGCATTTGGAGTCGTCGAATCCGGATTTCGTGAAACTTGCTGAGAGCTACGGCGCCGCCGGTTTCCGGGCGAAAACGCCTGCAGAGATGGAAGAAGTACTGGAAAAAGCCATGGAAATCAATGATCGGCCTGTCATTATGGATTTCCATGTGACGAAAGATGAGAACTGCTATCCGATGGTACCGGCAGGTGCGGCGTTGGACGAAATGGTGGAAGGCGAGGAATAATGGAGCAAACGGCAGTGGAAACCTCAACCAAGAAACACACAATCTCCGTATACGTCAAGAATAACTTCAACGCGTTGTCCCGGATCGTCGGGCTGTTCAGCGGTCGCGGGTTCGATATCGATAGTATCAGCTTCGGACAGGGACAGGAACCCGGCATGGCGCGGATCACTATTACCACCCACGGTGACGAGCAGATCATCGAGCAGATTACAAAGCAGCTGCACAAGGTAGTAGACGTGTTGAAGGTACAGGATTTGACGTACGACGCGTTCGTGGAACGCGAACTGGCGTTGATTAAGGTGAACGCACCCAAAGCGAGCCGCTCGGAGATCATGCAGATCGTCAACGTATTTCGGGCCAAGATCATCGATATCAGCCCGGAGAGTATGACGGTGGAAGCCACCGGAAGCCAGGATAAGGTAAACGCTGCGCTTGGCATGCTGAAGCAGTTCGGCATAGTAGAGGTGGCGCGTACTGGTTCGGTGGCATTAAAACGCGAATTCCATGGCCAAACATGATAGTAGTTAATGATAATTATGAAAAGGTGGAGTAGACGGTAGATGAAAACGTATTACGAGAATGACGCAGATCTTGGATTGTTGGATGGAAAAACCGTGGCCGTCCTCGGTTACGGAAGTCAGGGACACGCACACGCGTTGAACTTACATGAGAGCGGTGTTGATGTGGTGGTAGGGCTCCGGAAGGAGAGCTCGTCCTGGCCGAAGGCTGAGGAAGCTGGGTTACAGGTGGCCACGACGGCTGAGGCGGCAAAACAGGGCGATATTATTATGGTATTAATACCGGATCAAACACAAGTTGAGGCATACGAAGCCGATATTCGTCCGAACCTTGAGGACGGAAACGCCCTGGCCTTTGCACACGGATTCAACATTCATTTCAACCAGATTTCTCCGCCCGATAATGTGGACGTATTCATGGTGGCCCCCAAAGGCCCCGGGCATCTTGTCCGACGCGTATACACCCAGGGTGGCGGCGTTCCGTGCCTCGTGGCAGTCCACCAGGACGCATCAGGCAGTGCCAAAGATGTGGCTTTGGCATACACCAAAGGCATTGGCGGAACCAAGGCCGGCGCAATTGAGACGACTTTTGAAGAGGAAACCGAAACAGATCTCTTTGGCGAACAGGCCGTGCTCTGCGGCGGCGTATCCGAACTGGTGAAGGCCGGATTTGAGACGCTGACCAACGCCGGATACCAGCCGGAAATCGCCTACTTCGAGTGCCTGCACGAACTCAAACTGATTGTCGATCTTTTTTACGAAGGCGGCATCGGTGGCATGTACTATTCGGTGAGTGACACGGCTGAATACGGCGGAATGACCCGCGGCCCGAAAGTTATCACCGACGAAACGAAAGAGCATATGCAGCAGATCCTGGAAAATGTGCAGAACGGGAAATTTGCCCGGGACTGGATCCTGGAGAATAAAGCAGGTCGTCCGGTGCTGGAGGCTTCACGGAGAGAACACGAAAACCTGCAGATCGAGCAAGTCGGAAAAAAATTACGTGATTTGATGCAATGGATAAACAAAGACGAAGGATAAATAGAACATGGGTGTAAAACATATAGACGTATTCGATACCACATTGCGGGATGGAACACAGGGCGAAAAGGTTGCCTTTTCCGCTGAGGACAAGGTGCGCATCGCACATCGGTTGGACGATTTCGGTATCGATTACATTGAAGGCGGATGGCCGGGGTCCAATCCTAAGGATATGGAATTCTTCGATCGGGCGAAAAACGAAACTTTCTCCCATGCGAAGATTGTGGCCTTCGGCAGCACCCAGCGGGCCGGACACGGTCCGGAGGACGATAAGAACCTCAAAGCGCTCATCGATGCGGAGACGCCTGTGGTTTGCATCTTTGGGAAATCCTGGATCCTCCATGTAGAGCAGGCTCTGAAGATTAAACCGGAAGAGAACCTTGACCTCATCCGGAATTCGGTGGAATTCCTGAAACAGCACGACAAGGAAGTCATCTACGATGCCGAGCACTTTTTTGATGGGTACAAGGCAAACTCCGAATACGCCATGAAAACGTTGCGTGCAGCGGAATCTGCCGGAGCAGACATCATTGTCTTGTGCGATACCAACGGCGGAACTCTTCCACAGGAGATGACGAAAATCATCAAAGATGTGAAGCGATATACGCAGACCAAATTAGGCATCCATGCCCATAATGATTCCGAGGTGGCGGTGGCAAACAGCGTTGCAGCGGTACAGGCCGGATGTGAGCACGTGCAGGGCACTATCAACGGGTACGGGGAGCGATGTGGAAACGCTAATCTCTGTTCGATTATCCCGAACCTGCAGGTGAAGGGGGATTATCAGTGTGTGCCGGACGAAAACATTAAAGAATTGACATCGGTTTCACATTTCGTAAGTGAGTTGGCGAATCTGACACACCAGGATAACCTCCCGTTTGTCGGGAAGAGTGCATTCGCTCACAAGGGCGGTGTGCATGTGAGCGCTGTGATGAAGGAAGAGCGCACATACGAACACATCGAACCGGAGAGTGTGGGTAATCAGCGGCGAGTGTTGGTTTCCGACCTCTCTGGTAAGAGCAATGTGAAGTATAAAGCGAATGAGCTGGATATCGACCTGTCCGGCAACGGCAAAGATGTGCCGAAGATCGTCCAGAAACTCAAAGAGCTTGAAAACGACGGTTACCAGTTCGAGGCGGCGGAAGCCTCATTCGAACTTCTGGTCAGAAAGATGACCGGCGAGTGGGAAGACGCCGTCGAACTGGAAGGCTTCCGTATTATGACCGAAAAAAATATGAACAACGCCACGCGTTCCGAGGCGACCATTCGTTTGAACGTAAACGGGAAAACCGAGCATACCGCCGCCGAGGGGAACGGGCCGGTCCACGCGCTGGACAGGGCTCTTCGGAAAGCGCTCCACGAATTTTATCCAGAGGTGGACGGGATGCACCTGACGGATTATAAGGTCCGGGTGCTCAACGAAAAGGACGGCACTGGAGCGAAAGTCCGGGTGCTGATCGAGTCCAGCCAGAACGGCAATTCCTGGGGCACCGTAGGCGTGTCGGAAAATATCATCGAGGCCAGCTGGCAGGCGTTGATCGACAGTCTTTCGTATTACTTGACAAAAAATAAAACTCAGAAACAGGAGAGTTCTCATGAAACAGAGGAGGCGGCAGCCCAGCTATTGGGATAGTCATGAACGACTATGGGGCAATCTATCCCAGTTACAGCTCAAGAGACTGCAAATTCAACAGATGACAACTGATTCATAAGAAACTTTTTCGAGGAGAATAAACCAATGGAAAGCCGAGTACACATTTTCGATACCACATTACGAGACGGAGAACAATCGCCGGGATACAGTATGAACCTGGAGGAGAAACTCCAGATGGCTGACCAGCTGGAAAAGTTGCGGGTTGACGTCATTGAAGCCGGCTTTCCAATCGCATCCGATGGTGATTTTATCGCAGTGAAAAAGGTGGCAGAGCGGATCACGGAGTGCAGCGTAGCCGGATTATGCCGGACGAAAAAACAGGATATCGACCGCGCCTGGGAAGCACTGCAGCATGCGAAATATCCCAGGATTCACACATTTATTGCCACCTCGGATATCCATATGAAATACAAGCTCAAAAAGTCCAGAGTAGAGGTGCTGGAGAGCGCCGTTGAGGCCGTAAAATATGCCAAATCATATTGTGACGACGTGGAGTTTTCCGCTGAGGATGCCTCCCGCAGCGATCGGGAATTTCTGTACGAAGTATTTACCGCGGTCATCGATGCCGGCGCCACCGTCATTAATGTGCCGGATACGGTGGGCTATGCCATGCCAACGGAATTTGGTGACCTGATCAAGGGAATCAAGGAGAACGTACCGAATATTGATGATGCCATTCTGAGTGTCCACTGCCACAATGACCTTGGCGTAGCCGTAGCAAACTCCATCATGGCGCTCCAGAATGGGGCTCAACAGGTTGAATGTACCATTAATGGCATTGGAGAGCGCGCCGGAAACGCCTCGCTGGAAGAAATCGTAATGGCAATACGCACCCGGCAGGAAGAATTTGAGCAGGATACCCGGATTCAGACGGAAGAGATCTTCCCGGCCAGCAAGTTACTGGCGGAGATCACCGGCAATGGCGTCCAGCGGAATAAAGCAGTGGTGGGCGATAACGCCTTTGCGCACGAAGCCGGTATCCACCAGGACGGCGTACTGAAGAATCCGATGACCTACGAGATTATGACGCCGCAATCGGTAGGTATCCCGAAGAATAAGTTGGTACTCGGTAAACACTCGGGACGGCATGCACTGAAAATTCGCCTGGGAGAGCTCGGTTTTGACCTGTCCAAGAAACAGGTGGACCAGGTCTACAAGGCGTTTATCAACCTGGCAGACGAAAAGAAAATTGTCAAAGACGATGAATTGAAAGCGCTGGCATCGAATTTCAATGGAAGCGGTAACGGTTCTTCAAATGGCGACGGGACCTATTCAAAAGATTTTTCCAATGAAAAAATTCAGGATTACATGAGCATCTACTAATTCCAAGAAAAGGAAAGACGGTAATAGATCTAATGGGAATGACATTAACAGAGAAGGTTTTGGCGCGGCACAGCGGAAACGAATCCGTGAAGCCGGGAGATAATGTTTGGGTGGATGTGGACGTTTTAATGACGCACGATGTCTGCGGGCCACCTTCGATTGGAATTTTCAAAAAGCAATTCGGCGATAAAGCCCAGGTCTGGGATAAAGAGAAATTGGTGATTATCCCGGATCACTACATATTCACGGAAGACAAGTACGCGAACCGGAACGTGGACATTTTGCGGGATTTCGCGGACGAACAGGATCTGCCGTATTACTATGACGTCGGCACCGATCGGTACAAGGGTGTCTGCCACGTCGCCATGCCGGAAGAAGGTTTTACACGACCCGGCGAAGTGCTGTTCGGCACCGATTCACACACCTGTACAGCCGGAGCCTTCGGCGAGTTTGCCACGGGCATCGGCAACACCGACGCGGCCTTTATCATGGGCACCGGAAAACTCTGGGTGAAAGTACCCGAGACGATGAAGTTTGTCTTCGATGGGGAGATTCCGCCGTACATCATGGCCAAAGATATTATCCTCCAGATCATCGGTGATATCGGTGTGGACGGCGCCACCTACCGCACCATGGAGTTCGCCGGTACCAGCATTGAAGCCATGGATATGGAAGCCCGGATGACGCTGACCAACATGGTCATTGAGGCCGGGGGCAAAAACGGAGTTATCAATCCGGATCAGGTGACATATGATTACGTCAAAGCCCGCACTGATCACGAATTCAACCCGGTGCACAGCGACGAGGATGCTGAGTATCACAGCGTGTACGAATATCGCGCAGACAAGATGCTGCCGATGGTAGCCAAGCCGCACTCGCCGGACAACAAAGCGACTGTGGAAGAAGTGAAAGGCACCGAGTTGACACGGGCTTACATCGGATCGTGTACCGGCGGGAAGTTTTCCGACTTTGTCGCCGCTGCCGAACTCCTGAAGGGCGAACAGGTGAAACTGGATACGTTTATCGTGCCGGCATCCACGGAAGTGGCGGAACGTCTCCGGACGGAGAAGATGAACGGCCAGACCTATATGGAGATCTTTGAAGCCGCCGGAGCGGAAATTGGCGAGGCGTCGTGCGCAGCATGCCTCGGCGGGCCGTCGGATACATTCGGCCGGTTGAACGGGCCGGAGGTTTGTATCTCCACAACGAACCGGAACTTTCCGGGGCGGATGGGATCCAAGGAGTCACAGGTCTACCTGGCGTCGCCGTATACAGTCGCGGCATCAGCACTGACCGGGAAGATCACCGATCCGAGGGAGCATTTTTAGAAAATCAATTAAATCTGTAGAGACGTGCCATGGCATGTCCCTACAGTAAATATTTTAATATTTGAATAAAAACGAACCAGAGAATTTCGGAGCACACAGCAGACATGTCACAAGACAAAATCAAAGGAAAAGCCTTCGTATTGGGCAAAAACATCGATACGGATCAGATTATTCCGGCCAAGCATTTGGTATACAGCCTGGAGGATCCGGAGGAACGTAAATTTTACGGACGGTACGCACTTTCCGGCGTGCCGGATGCGGAATCCGGGCTGCCGCAGGGGAACATCCCGTTTACCGACCCGGAAAAATTCGAGTCGGATTTTCAAATTGTAGTGGCCGGCCCGAACTTCGGATGCGGTTCCTCACGGGAACATGCACCGGAATCGCTCATGATTGCCGGAGCTAAAGCGGTGGTTGCACCAACGTATGCGCGGATCTTTTATCGGAATTCCGTGGACGGCGGATTTATCGTTCCGTTTGAGAGCGTCCGGGACCTGAGTGAAGAAGTCGAGACTTATGATGAATTGGAGATCGACCGCGACAAGAATGAGATGAAGAACCTGACCCAGGGCACGAGTTACGGTCTGAAGCCGCTGGGCAGTGTCGCCGAAATTGTAGAAGCCGGCGGGATCTTTGAATACGCACGGCAGACCGGAATGGTGGAACGGTGATGATGACGAAAAACGTCATAGTGTTGCCCGGCGATGGTGTTGGAACTGAGGTCACGGATGCGGCCGTTCGGGTCATGGAAGCCGTCGGTGAACTGTACGACGTCTCCTTTAATCTGGAACGCTATCACGTGGGCGGCGCCAGTCTGGACGAGTACGATACACCTATCAAGGATGAGGTCATCGAGGCGTGCCAGGAGTCGGATGCAGTCTTATTGGGTGCTGTCGGCGGACCGAAGTGGGACGGTAACACCGGCGATAAACGGCCGGAAGCTGCATTATTAGCGCTCCGGAAAGAATTAGAACTCTTTACGAATCTCCGGCCGGTGAAGGTCTACGATGCATTGGTTGAGTCTTCCTCACTGAAACCGGAAATCGTGCAGGGTGTGGATATCCTTGTCGTGAGAGAGCTGACCGGCGGTATCTATTTCGGTCGCCCCCGATTTACGGAAGATTTACCGGATGACAGACGGGCCGTCGATACCCTGGAATACAAAACTTCTGAGATTACACGGATAGCAAAGGTTGCCTTTGAAGCCGCCGGTTCACGTCGTGGTCGGGTAACATCTGTGGACAAGGCGAACATTTTGGAAACTTCCCGCCTCTGGAGGGATACGGTAGGGACCTTGGCAACGAAATATACGGAAATCGATTTCGAGCATATGCTCGTGGATAATTGCGCGATGCAACTGGTGCGGTATCCAAAACAGTTCGACGTGATACTGACGACGAACATGTTCGGTGACATCCTGAGCGATGAAGCCTCGATGCTCACCGGATCCATTGGAATGTTGCCATCGGCTAGCCTCGGAAACGGGACGGCTATGTATGAGCCGGTACACGGTTCCGCCCCGGACATCGCTGGGAAAGGTGTTGCCAATCCGCTGGCGACGATTGCGTCTGTGGCGATGATGTTCCGGTTTTCCTTCGACCTGGAAGAGGCAGCACAACAAATTGAACAAAGTATTGAGAATGTGCTGAATAACGGTGTGCGTACCGGTGATTTGACCGATACGGACGCTGCCGTCGGTACTGATGAAATGACTGAAGCCATACTAAATGAATTTCAACAACATACAAGTGTAGCAACATGAGAACAGTCGGAAACACTACTAACAAAAGTGGTCTGACACCAAACCATAACCCAGAAGCAGCAGGAGAAGAACCGATGTGGGACACAACTGAGACTGCCGAGAAATCCAACGGCAGCATGACTGCCGAGATGCAGGTGACAAGAACTCAAGACAGTCGATTGGAGAAGGTAGACCTGGATAATCCAGGGTTTGGTGTAACGTTTTCGGATCACATGTTTGAAATGAATTATCTAGACGGCGAATGGCAGACGCCGGAAATCGTGCCATACGGTTCCATAGATGTTGCCCCGGCCATGGCTTCATTGCATTATGGTCAGGCGGTATTCGAGGGAATGAAGGCGTTCTACAGCGAAGATGGCGATGTTCACCTGTTTCGCCCGGAACAACACCATGAGCGGTTCAATGCTTCCTGCCGGAGATTGTGCATTCCGGAGACCGACTACGAGACGTTCATCGAAGCCATAAAAACATTGATCTCGCTGGACTATGAATGGATTCCCAAGACTCATGGTCAGGCATTGTATATCCGGCCGTTCATTTTCGCCACGGATAACTACCTGGCGGTGGCGGTGTCGGAAACCTACAAGTTCCTGATTATTACCTCGCCTGTGGGAGCCTATTACAAAGAAGGTATCAATCCGGTGGGCCTGGTGACCGCGGAAGAATACTCCCGCACTGCCAAGGGCGGAGTCGGTACGGTCAAGACACTGGGGAACTATGCCGCCAGTCTGCTGCCGGCAAAGAAAGCCAAGGAAAAAGGCTTTACCCAGGTGCTCTGGCTCGACGCAGCTGAAAAAAAGTACGTCGAGGAAGTCGGGACTATGAATATATTTTTCAAGATAGACGGCACCTTGGTGACGCCGCCGCTGGAAGGAACAATTCTGCCCGGCGTGACCCGGGATTCGGTTATCCGGATTGCCAGGGAATGGGATACTCCGGTGGAAGAGCGCCAAATCTCCATCGATGAGGTGATGGAACGCTCGGACAACGGGGAACTGGAAGAGGTGTTCGGTACCGGGACGGCCGCTGTGATATCTCCGGTGGGTAAAATTCAGCACAGGGATAAAACCATATCCATCAACGGACATAATATCGGGCCGTTTGCGAAGCGATTGTATGACGAGATTACCGGTATCCAGTACGGGAACGTTGAGGATCGCTTTGGCTGGATTCGCAAAGTCGAGCCCGAAACCTGGTAATATTAATTCGTGAGATGGAAAGTTTAGAACCGTAATGGAATCAAAAAAGGTAGTACTGGCCTACAGCGGAGGACTGGATACCTCAGTCCTCCTCAAATGGCTCGACAACCAGGGCTACGAGGTCATCTGCTTCGTCGGAAACGTGGGACAGCAGGAGGACTTCGACGCCGTCCGGGCAAAGGCGCTGGAAACCGGTGCCTCCAAGGTGTATGTTGAAGATCTGCGACGGGAGTTTGTCACCGAGTTTATCTTTCCGGCACTCCGGGGAAACGCGCGATACGAAGGTCGTTATCTGCTGGGGACATCTCTGGCGCGGCCGCTCCTGGCGAAAGCCCAGATTGAAATCGCCGACAAAGAAGGCGCGCAATACGTCGCTCACGGCGCCACAGGCAAAGGCAACGATCAGGTACGGTTTGAACTCACGTATTACGCACTCAATCCGAAGATTACGGTGATCTCCCCGTGGAAGAATCCGGAATTTCTTGACCAATTCGCAGGTCGTGCAGATCTGCAGGCATACGCAGAAAAATTCGGAATCCCGATTTCGTCCACGAACGGGAAGGTTTACAGCGAAGACGAGAATCTGATGCACATCAGTCACGAGGCGGGCGAGCTGGAAGATCCGCTGTACGAGGCGCCGGAGGGAGTTTACAGCCGGACGAAGTCTCCCAAAGATGCGCCGGACGAGGAGACCAAAGTCGAAATCCAGTTCAGGAACGGCAACCCGGTAAAGGTGACCAATCTGAATGATGATGTCACAAAAGATGACCCGCTGGAGCTGTTTGAGTATTTAAATGACCTGGCCTACGAGAACGGTATCGGCCGGGTGGATATGGTGGAAAACCGGTACATCGGCATTAAGTCCAGAGGAATCTACGAGACTCCCGGCGCCACCATCCTCTGGGAAGCACACCGCGACCTGGAGGGACTGGCCATGGACAAAGAGGTCATGCATCTCCGGGATATGCTGATTCCGAAATTCTCCGAGTTGATCTACAACGGCTACTGGTTTTCGCCGGAGATGGATTTTATCATGAGCGCATTTAACAAAAGCCAGGAGGCGATCGACGGTACGGTGATTGTTTCTCTGTACAAAGGGAATGTCTACGTTACCGGCCGGAAATCTCCGACAGCGCTGTATGACCAGGATATGTCTTCCATGGAAGTGGAGGGCGGATTTGACGCCACCGATTCCAGAGGATTTATCAATATTAGCGCTATCCGGCTGAAGGCACACAACCTGGTGCTGCGGGATGGCCGACCGTATGACTGGCGCATTATCAAGGAAGAGCTGCTCAATGAAACTGTGGAGTCCTGACTCCGATACCGATTCGCGGATCGAAGCGTTTACGGTCGGGGATGACTACGAACTCGATCAGGAGCTAGTCGTCTACGATTGTGAGGCGTCCAAAGCCCACGCAAAGATGTTGGGCGCTATTGGAATTCTCGAGTCTGCCGAAGTCGAGTCCCTGGTTGAGGAACTCGAGAAAATCCAGGCCGAAGCCGAATTCGGTGAATTCGCGATTTCCCCGGAACAAGAAGACTGCCACACGGCCATCGAAGAGCGGCTCACGGAATCGCTGGGAGACACGGGGAAAAAGATTCACACCGGTCGGAGCCGGAACGATCAGGTCGTGACGGCGCTCCGGCTGTATTACCGGAAGCAATTAGATTCCATGGTAAAGGAAATTGACCGGTTCAATGAATCGGCCAACGCATTTGATGAAAGATTCGGCGAAGTGGAGATACCGGGATTCACCCACACAAGAAAAGCAATGCCGTCCTCCATGGGAATGTGGGTTAACGCATTTATTTCCGGAATGGAGGATAACAAAATCCTCCTGGAAAGTACGCTGGAGATGCTGGATCAGTCTCCGCTGGGTGCCGGCGCCGGTTACGGCGTGCCGCTGAACCTTGATAGAGCAATGACTGCGGAGGCGATGGGATTCAGCCGAGTGCAGGAGAATCCGATCGCTACGCAAAACAGTCGCGGAAAATACGAAGCGACGATTTTGCACGGATGCAGTATGATTATGCTGGATTTGAATAAAATGGCATCGGATCTCGTGAACTACAGCGCTCCGGCCTACGGTTTCTTCGAATTGCCGGAAAAGTTATGTACCGGGAGTTCCATTATGCCGCAGAAGAATAATCCGGACGTATTTGAATTAGTGAGAGCTAAGTATCATCAGGTAGCTGGCTGGCAGCAGCAGGCGCAAAATATTGCAGCAAATCTTCAATCCGGATATCACCGGGATTTGCAACTGACAAAGGAACCGGTCATGCGCGGACTCCGGACGACTCTGGAATCTCTGGACATTATGACTTACGCACTGGAAAATCTCGGGGTTAACCGGGATCGGTGTGCAGAATCAATGACTGCGGAATTATATGCAACCGAGCGGGCGTATGAACTCGTGAAACAGGGTGTGCCGTTCCGGGATGCCTACAGAAAAATTTCTGAAGACTATTAGGGGGAACACAATGGCTGTCGGATGCCTTCTGGGGGGAGGGTGCCCGGCAGCCACCTCTAATGAGATGCCGGTTGATTTGGCTGTTTCTTTTTTTATTATCGGGTATATTTAAATAATCCTAACAAAATTTTCTGGCATTCGAATGGGAATCCAAATTACAGAACAGAAGGGATACGTGTGTTATGAGTGACGATATTTTTGCAAAGAAGATTACTGTCCTCGGCGCAGGAAATATCGGGCAGGCCATCGCCCGGGGTTTTGTGCAGTCGGGGAAAGTGGATGCTGATCAGGTAACGCTGACCCGGCGGAATCTCCAGTTCATCGAGGAGTTCGAGGACGAAGGATATCATATCTCCAAGGATAACCGGGAAGCCGTCCGCTCGGCGGATTTGGTGATTATCGCGGTACAGCCGCAGCAGCTTGTCGGGCTGTTAAATCAGATAAAGGACGATATCGATCCGCAAAAGCATATCCTGATGTCAATAGTGACGGCGGTGAGTATTAACGAAATCCTGAAGCACCTGGAGAAGGATGTCCCGGTCGTTCGGGTGATGCCGAATACCGCCATTGAAATTGGCGAATCCATGACGTGTATCGCCGCTCGTCCCGGCAGCGAAGATGCCATCGATGCGACACGTACCCTGTTCGAGCTTATTGGCCAGGTTGTGGTGTTAGACGAAAACCGGATGACGCCGGCAACGGCGCTCGTCGCATGCGGCATTGCTTTTTTCCTTCGGGCGATTCGTGCAGCCTCACAGGGTGGCATCGAAATCGGTTTTCATTCCGAAGAAGCCCTAATCATGGCCGCGCAGACCGCCAAGGGCGCCGCATCGCTGCTCCTGAAGTCGAAGCACCATCCCGAGTCCGAAATCGACAAAGTCACCACGCCCAGAGGTTGCACTATCGGCGGACTCAACCGGATGGAGCACGAAGGATTTAGCTCGGCGATGATTAAGGGAATCCTCACCTCCGCCGATCTGGCCGAGGGGCTGTATGATAATCCCAATGGGGAGGAATAACTCTTTTCTGATCTATTGTCCCCTTTTTCCTTGATGAAAAAGGGGACAGAAAAAATCAAGGAAACTCAGAACTCGCACTCCCTATCCGATAAATGGTCTTACATACTAAATTTTATATCAGAAATTCCGCTCTTATAGTTCCTATTGGGGTGCTCAAACACTGAGTTTCCGGGTAAAACAAAACCATGGCTTGTATATGGCCTTGCAATTAATTTTGATGAAACTTCTGCCGAACAAAAGACAGCCAAAACCGACTGTTTGACCACGGGGAGTTTCGGTTTTGGCCTGGAGTGAGGTGTAGAAGTTTCCAAAATTAATTAATGTCCAAGTGTTCCATACAAGCGCACAGCCTTGATTTTTTGGCCCGCTTTTAGCGTGCAAGTATTCCGCACAAGCGTATCAAGATAAAAGTGGGATAAACCCACATGTTGTGTTGAGGACGAAGCCTAAAATTTCGATATTTATCGGCCTTGAATACTGGTTTGTTCCAACGCTCGGTGAGCGAAAGAAAGTGGGAACCAGCTGTTTGACCGACAGCCAGTAAGCTGGAGGGAGTTCTGGTTCCCACCTGAAGCGAGCCGCCAGCGTTTTCAAACCAGTATTCCAGCCGGATTTTTGCACACTTTTTTTACCTGTCCCGATCCGTCGGGAAAAAAGTGTGGATGAAAAAAACAAAATCCTCTTTATTTGGTGAAGTTTTTACTCGTTGGGGTGAGTCTTAGGACTTAGCCTGAATTATTCATAAATCGAAATAAATGTACGAATTTTAGGCGTGCTAATATCAATATTTTCAGTTGGGTAGAGCCGTTCCATGGAACGGCTCTACTTGGAACATTTCCAATCCTTCCTTTGGTTCAGAAGAGCTCACTGAATATTTGTACTATTTGATTGCCGAAAAAGGTGCTGCTATTTTATGAATTAATCAGGTTAACCTGATTAATTCATAAATTTGGAAATTTATAATTGTCAAAATTCACGTAACTTTATAAAAAATAAGCGGTAGTAGAGACACGCCATGGCGTGTCTCTACTAAAAAAATTCCCGACTATAATACGGCGTAAATTTGGGTCGAAACTACTTCCAGATCTGGAATAGGAGGTTTTAAAGCAATATTTATGAATAATTCAAATTAGAAAAATATTGTTTGAATAAGTCACTTGCACTGTTGAGGACTATATCAGAAATCATTACATTACTATGCTTTCGGAAAACTGAGTGCGGAAGAGAATTGAAATAATTACTGAGCAGAGGAAAATGATATGAATCGACTAACGGAGCTTATTAATTACGGCCAAAGTTACTGGCTAGACAACCTCACCCGCGGAAAGATTAAATCCGGAGAACTGAAAAACCGTGTGGAAGAACAGGGCTTGCGCGGTATCACCTCCAATCCCAGTATTTTTCAGAAGGCGATTACCCAGAGCGACGATTACGATGACCAGATCCGGGAATTGACCGAAGCCGGCAAATCAGTGGATGAAGTGTACGAAGCGGTTGTGGTAAAAGATGTGCAGGACGCGTGTGATGAACTGCGTGGCTTGTACGACGAAACCGATGGGGCTGACGGCTATGTGAGCCTGGAAGTCTCACCGTATCTTGCCCATGATACGGAAGGTACTGCGAATGAGGCTCGGCGTCTGTTCAAAAAGGTTGATCGGCCGAACTGCTTCATCAAGATTCCGGGAACCCCGGCCGGCGTCCCGGCAATCGAAGAAGCACTGTATGAAGGTATTAACGTTAACGTAACGCTGCTGTTCTCCATTCAGAGTTACGAGGATGTGGCGTATGCATATATCAGGGCTATGGAACGGCGCGCAGCGGAAGGCTTGCCGCTGAAATCGGTGGCATCGGTTGCCAGCTTTTTCCTGAGTCGGATGGATGTATTGGTCGATGAACTGTTGGAGCACCGCATCTACGGCACTGATAACACCGAGGAGAAAAAACTTGCCAAAGAATTAATGGGCGAGTCGGCCATTGCAAACGCGAAACTTGCCTATCAGAGTTATAAATGGATTTTTGGATCGGCACGGTGGAAACTCCTGGAAGAGAAGGGTGCGCGAGTACAGCGTCCGTTGTGGGCGAGTACCAGCACCAAGAATCCGGAATATAGCGACGTGCGCTACGTGGATTCACTCATTGGACAAAATACGGTGAATACCCTTCCGGATAAAACCATTGACGCGTTTGCCGACCACGGTACGCTGAAAGAAAATACGGTTGAAGAAGGTATCGAGGAATCGGAAGAAACGCTTATGAATATGTACGAGCTCGATATTGACCTTGATTACGTTACACAGCGCCTGCTGGATGAAGGTATCCAGAAATTCATCAAGCCGTTTGACAATCTGATGGAAACGCTTGAACAGAAGATGAAAGAAGTCGGATAATTACCGATTTCGCCGGGATTCCGTTTATTGGAATCGCACACTTCCGGGATATGAAGATCACGCAGCAGAGGTAGAATTTCCGTAACAACCTCTGCTGTGGAATCTTTCCGGACTCACCAAAATCCCCCCGCTCTAATCTGTATTGGGTCATTTTTACCCTGCGCAGATCATCCCCCCAATTTGTTTTACTGTCTCGCATAACAGTGATGCCGTGGACGCGGTATCGCCGTACATAGATTACAATCAAACCTCAAAAAGAAACCGGAGGATAGGTTTATGCAAGAATGGCGAGGCAGGAACGATGCGCTTGGAACTGTTAACCGTGGGGATGCGGCCGAATCCGGCTTGTGCACCCTGTGTCGGGCAGATTGCAAGGGCAAATGCGAAACGTGGCTCTCCTCAATTATTGGTCGTAAAATCCTGTATCCCAGAGATTTTGGTGACATCACCGCAGGCAGCGCCAACATTTCCCCGAAGGGTGTCGGCTACCATAGTTTGAGAATTCAGGGTTACGTCCACGGCGCGGAGGGGCTTCCGCCCGGGTTACAGAATTCAGCGGACGACTGTATTTTCCCCAATGTCAAAATCGAAACCGAATTCGGCAGAGAGGTCAAAACCAAAAGCCGGGTTCCGATAATGACAGGCGCCCTCGGTTCAACCGAAATCGCCCGGAAGTACTGGGATTCGTTTGCCATTGGAAGCGCACTGGTCGGATTTCCGATTGTAATCGGAGAGAACGTAGTCGGCGTAGACCAGGAAGCCGAACTGGAAGATGGCAGCGTGGTTAACGCACCGGAGCTGGACCGACGTATTCAGACGTATCAGCGGTATATGCATGACGGATACGGGGGGATATTCGTTCAGCTGAACGTAGAAGATACCCGAAACGGCGTGGCCGAATACGTATCCGAGCATTATGGTGATGATGTCATTATCGAACTGAAATGGGGGCAGGGCGCCAAGGATATCGGCGGCGAAATCCAGGTCAGGAGTCTGGACTATGCAAAATTCCTGAAGGAACGAGGGTATGTTGTCGATCCCGATCCCACGTCCGAAACCATCCAAAAAGCGTATAAATCCCGGGCCATCCGCAGCTTTGCGCGGCACAGCCGGTTAGGTGGAACCGACGCGCCCACCACGGATGATCTGAAGCAGCAATTTATGGAACGGGTGGAGTACCTGCGTGGCCTTGGATTCAAACGAATTTCCCTGAAAACCGGCGCATATGATATGCAGGGATTGGCTATGGCGTTGCGGTTTGCCGCCGATGCCAAACTCGACCTGGTCACCATCGATGGCGCTGGCGGTGGAACCGGAATGAGCCCCTGGAATATGATGGAGCACTGGGGAATCCCCTCTGTGCACCTGCATTCGAAGGCCGTCGAATATGCCGATACGCTGGCTGAGCACGGAATCGATGTGCCGGATCTCTCATTCGCAGGCGGTTTTGCCAGGGAAGATCACATCTTTAAGGCGCTGGCGCTGGGTTCACCGTATGCAAAACTGGTCTGCATGGGCCGGGCACCCATGATTCCGGGATTCGTGGGTGCGAATATTCAGGGCGTCTTCGATCCGGAACGGCAGGAAGAACTGAACGGCAACTGGAACAAGCTGCCGTCGACGGTGAATAAATACGGCGAAACCCCGGAACGGATCTTCGCCGGATGGTACGACGTGGAAGACCTTATTGGTCCGGAGGAGATGAAAAATATCCCGCTGGGCGCCGTGGCGATGTGGAACTATGCAGACAAACTGAGCGCCGGACTACAGCAGTTTATGGCTGGCGTGCGGAAGTTTGATATCCATACGCTGAACCGGAAAGACCTGATGTCGGCAAACATGGAAACCGAAGAAGTTACTGGGATTCCGCACATGACAAAGGCTAATAACGAGGAGGCGTTAGATATACTCAAGACCGGATTAAACGGACGGAAATAAGCCGCAATCAAAACGTCCGTTAGTCACAGAAAAAGGCCGCTTCCCGGACAGGAGGCGGCCTTTTCTTCTTAGATTTTTATCACTTATTTATCGGTAACGGCACCCTCGGAAGCGGAGGAGACCAGTTTGGAATATTTCCGGAGGGAGCCGGTTGTTATTTTTGGCGTGGGCGCCGACCACTGTTTTCGGCGTTTTTCCAATTCTTCTTCCGGGACTTCGATATTGATGGCGCGCTCCACGACATCGATGGTCACGGTATCGCCGTCCTGCACCAGCGCAATATTTCCGCCGACCTGGGCTTCGGGTGTTACGTGGCCGATGACGAATCCGTGGCTGCCGCCGGAGAAACGTCCGTCGGTGATGAGCGCGACCTTTTTTCCCAGTCCTGCGCCCATGATTGCCGAGGTGATAGAGAGCATCTCCCGCATTCCCGGGCCGCCTTTGGGGCCCTCGTAGCGGATAATCACCACATCACCTTCGGTGACCACTCCATCCTCGATGGCATGCAGTCCCTCCTCCTCGGAATCAAACACTCTGGCGGTGCCGGAGAAATATTCCCCTTCCTTGCCAGTGATTTTCCCGACGGCGCCGTCTTCTGCGAGATTACCGTACAGAATTTGCAGATGTCCGGATTTTTTGATGGGGTGATCCAGTGAAAAGATGACCTCCTGACCTTCATCCAGCGCAGTAACCTCCTCCAGATTTTCCTCCAGCGTCTTTCCGCTGACGGTCATGCATTCACCGTTAAGGTAGCCTTCACGCAGCAGCATCTTCTGGACGGCAGGAACGCCGCCAACATTGTAAAGATCTTCCATCACGAATTGGCCGCTGGGTTTCAGGTCGCCGACGTACGGCGTCCGGTCGCTGATTTCCTGAAAGTCATCGATGGTCAGATCGACTTCAGCGGCCTGCGCCATGGCCAGGAGATGCAGTACGGCATTGGTTGAGCCGCCCAATGTCATCACAATGGTGATGGCATTCTCGAACGCTTCGCGGGTCATGATATCTTTGGGCTTGATGTCTTCTTCCAGCAGATGACGAATCGCTTCACCCGCACGCTTGCACTCGTTGACCTTGTCTTCGTGTGTGGCGGGAACCGAGGAACTGAACGGCAAACTCATCCCCATGGTTTCGATGGCAGAGGCCATGGTATTTGCCGTATACATCCCGCCACAGGCGCCGGCGCCGGGACAGGCGTGCTTCAGCACGTTGTCCAGTTCATCCTCGTCAATCTCTTTGGAGAGATATTCGCCGTACGCCTCGAATGCCGAGACGATGTCCAGTTTTTTATCGTCGTAGCATCCGGGACGGATCGTGCCGCCGTAAACCATGATGCTCGGCCGATTCACCCGAGCCATGGCCATAAGCGAGCCCGGCATATTTTTATCGCACCCCGCCAGAGAGATATTGGCGTCGTACCACTGGGCCCGCATCACCGTTTCGATGGAATCGGCAATAATATCTCTGGAAGGCAGGGAGTATTTCATCCCTTCCGTTCCCATGGCAATTCCGTCGCTGACGCCGATGGTGTGGAAGGTGAGCCCGACCAAATCGGAATTATTTACGCTGGTTTTCACGTGCTGCGCCAGGTCGTTCAGGTGCATGTTACATGGGTTTCCGTCCCAGCCCATGCTGGCGATTCCGACTTGCGGCTTAGCCATATCCTCTTCCGACAGACCAATACCGTACAGCATCGCCTGGGAGCCGACCTGGGAGCGTTCCTGGGTTAAGCGGGAACTGTACTTGTTTAATTTTTCCGACATAATTTACCTCACTATTTCGATTATATTTTCTACCGGGGGGAGGTTAAAAATTTGATTGGTCAAAGTTAGGATAATTTCCTGTGCAGATCCACGTTTGAACTCGGTTTGTTTGGAGATGGTGTTCGGGGTGGGGGTGTCTCCTAATCGTACTTTTATTCAGATAACCAGGTTTGTTTAAAGGGAAGAAGGTATAGGGTGTAAGGTATAAGGGGAGATTGTAGAGCAAATTGACTAAAAGGGGTCGCTTTGAGCCCAACTTACCGGGGTGGGAAAATGAGTAATTGGTAAAAGAAGAAAAGTGAAAGAAAATAATGTTCGTTGTTTATGGTGAACATGAATTCCGAATGTCTAATATCCAATTTCGAAAGTGAAAAGCTGCCTTTGCTATTTCAAACACAACTCACCCACTTGTTCTCCCTCTCTTCCGAAGAGAGGGAGAGACGTGCTTTAAAGGTTTGGAAAACACTGTTTTGTCCGAGTCGATCGCCAACGGTGCGAAAAGACGACCGACTTCGGGAGTGCTCCCTTGGTTCTGAGACTATTACTCAATAAGTTTGCTCCGAAGATATTGATACATGAAATGGATGAAGCATAAAAATATATCAGTGAAGGATTGACTAACGTTATGAACCAAATTAAAACTGATGAAAAAATCCGGATCGTAGGTATCTGTGGTAGCCTGCGGGATGGAAGCTATACCAAAAAAGTTATGAATGTCGCCCTGGCCGGTGCAGCCGAACTGGGGGACGAGACCGCACTGATCGATCTGCGGGAGTTCGAATTGCCGTTTTGCGACGGCAGTAACACAGAGGCCGCGAAAAAGGGTGATGTCCAGAAATTGCGTGACCAGGTAAAGGATGCTGATGGCGTTATCCTGGGGACGCCTGAGTACCACGGGAGCTTTAGCGGTGTTCTGAAGAATGCATTGGATCTGATGGGATTCGACGAATTCGAGGGGAAAATGCTCGGACTGGTAAGCGTCTCAGCGGGTCAGCTCGGTGGCGTGGATGCCCTGACAAGTTTACGAACTATCGGACGGGCGCTGCACGCCTGGGTGATTCCGGAGCAGGTGTCCATTCCCCGGGTGTATGAAGTATTCGACGAGAACGGCCGAATGACCGATACGGATCTGGAGCGACGCGTCAAAGATGTAGGCCGGCAGGTGGCCCGGTTTTCTTACCTGCACACCTCAGATCGCACCAATGAATTTGTGCGGTACTGGGAGGAGGCGCCGCCGAATCCCGGGGCGCAGGATCGGTGAATTCGACTTCACCCAAAAGAATGAAGATATATTGTTTTAGATCCAATTTGAACTGCTATACGGTCAAATATTGTCATTGTTTCTATCGATATGCCCCCTTTTTCCTTGATAAAAAAGGGGGCAGCCTCATCGAGATCCCTGCGGGAAAAAAATCAAGAAAACTTCGAACTCGCACATATTGGTATGATGGATGGTCTTTCACAATAGTGTTTATGCTATTCAGTAGTCCTAGTGGTATTTATCATGGTGCTCAAACACGAAGTTTTCGGAAAAACCATTAGATTTAGGAAGTTGCTCGAATTATAAAGAGGTCGCTCAATTTACTTTAAGCGCCATCACTCATAAAAATAATTCAAAAACTCCTGCTGCAGGTACTTCTTCAGTGCGGATTCCGGCTCCTCATCCGTAATCGTGTTCAGGTATTCGAACGGCTCCCGGCTTTGGTTTGCTAAAATAGAATGACAGAGCGTACAGTCGTTATCAATGGCATCTCCTGACTCGCTCCGCATGTACGAATTATGGCACCGGAAGCAGCCGGCGTCATCGCTTGGATGGCCGATATGGCTGGGATAACTCCCCCAGATGATGTTCATCTCCGGATGGATGTTGCGCAGCCACGTCTCCTGGAGCACCGATATTGCAGTGTCAATCTCCGCGGATTTCGACCGCGAAATATTCGGATAATTCCGCCGGTAGAATCCACGAAGCCGGGTGGCGATACCCTGCTTTGCTGCTGTAGTATCGTTGTAATTATTAGTGAGAGCGGCCAGTGCTTCCCGCTTGATGTACGGCAAGGACCGCGGAATTTTCCCCAGCCGGATCCGCTCATTGACTGCATTTTCAGGATTTTCGTAGATGTGCGTCGCCCGGTTGTGGCAGTCGATGCAGTCCATCGCCCTGACATTGGCAGTATCTTCGTGAGCGTAGTCATCAACAGAGAGACGGGTATTGCGATACGTTTTGAAGGAGCCATCCGGCTGCTTCACCTCCACGTCGATGATGGTCTCGCGCTCGTCATCGATGGAGGTATACCGCACGGTGTTTTCCTCGGCGATATGCCAGTGGATTCCGGCGTAGGTGGCTTCGGGGCCGCCGTCGATTTTCAGATTTAGTGTGGTGTAAAGTGGGGTAGAAGCGCTGTCCGGCCGGTAGGTGATGTCGGTCTGCAGTCGACTTCCGTAAAACTTGGAAGGCCAGTGACATTTTTCACAGGTTTCCCGGGCCGGTCGCAGCTGGTGCACCGGCGTGGGGATTGGTTTCTCGTACAGGTTGAACGTGGCCGAAACCATCTGCCATGCGCCGTTGAGTTTGGAGTCGATAAGTGCGTCAATCCCTTCGCCAACATGGCATTCTACGCACTTCACCCGGGCGTGCGGTGAATCCTGGTAGGTGGTCCACTCCGGATTCATCACGCTGTGGCACGCCGTGCCACAGAAGACCGGTTTGTCCATGAAGTGAAGGGTCTGCATACTCGCCAGCGCAAGAAAGAGTACGTTGAGGCCCGTTAGGATGCCCACGGTGAGAAACAGCCGCGAACCGGTACGACGCGCCTCGACATCTTCCTGGGGAAACTGTTCGTTGAGCAGTTCCCATGTGGATTTATCCCTGGTGGCTTTGTACTTGTACCACCCAATGGGTATCAGGATTAACCCGACGACGAACAGTGTCGGCAGCAGTAAATAGGTGATGAGCCCGATGTACTGGTTGGTCAGGGACCCGCCGATGCGGGCAATTTCCAGCAGCAGAAACGTGAAAAACGACGAGGTCGTCAGTACGACGCCGATCTTCCCGTACCAATTGACGCCGACGCCGCGGATGAAGTTCAGGTATTTATTCCACATGAGGGCCTCTGCCGGCGGCTATTCGGACTGGAACATCTCGTTGTAAATATTCTGCTGATCCCCGGTGCGGATACTCTCTTTCAGCGATTTGGTGGACTGATTCATCCAGGTATGCATGGGATTTTCCTCCAGCAGGCTGTCGATATAAGCGTCCACTTCGGAATCTTCGTATTCCCTGGCCAGCGGGAGGAATTCAAAGTAAAAGTGCTTGCCCACCTCATAGATGCCGTGCCACCAGGTGTAGTCCGGCGCCATCATGGCGGCGCCCATCCTGGCACGCCGACCTTCGTGGTGCCAGAGCTCCCAGTAGATCCATTCGATCTCGTTTGAGAAACTGGCCGGATTTTCCAGCAACCCCTTGTCCTGGATCATATACATGATTTCCTGAGCGGGTTCGGCGAACTTTTTGTTATAAAGTTTGACCACGGCGTCATACTGATAATAATGTCCGTCGACAAACTCGTTCTCATGGCAGGAACTGCAGACGTCCTTCATACTATCCCGCTTCTTTTTCCAATTATCTTTATGGACAGAGATTTCCGGACGGAGTGTCCATGAGATGCGCTTCCCAACGTCATGGGTCACATTCTGTTCCGTGGTAGCCGACATGTGACAGGTGGCGCAGGTCGGTGCGATATTATAATCCTGACCAACGACCCAGCGATCCGAATCGAGATTCATTTTATCGACATTCGTGAAATACGTATTGCCGTGCTTGGAAGCCTCGTAAATCTCCTTCTGTGGATGATCCGGGCCGAGGTGGCACTTGGAACAGGCCTCGGGCTGGCGCGCCTGCGCCTTGGAAAAGGAGTGGCGCATATGACAGGCGTTACACGAGCCCTTGGAGCCGTCCGGGTTGATTCGGCCGATCCCGGAGTTGGGCCAGTCCTCTTTGGAAAGCATGTTTGGCGAATCGGGATCGACCTCGATCTTGGCGCCGTGGCAGCTTTCGCAGCCGGTGATGGTCACCGGATGTCCGCCGATAACCTGTGCCAGATAGGCATCCTTGGATTCGAGGATTTCGCCGGCGGTTGCGTGATAGGAATTTGCCACTTCCTCGGCTTCTTTCTTATGGCAGGAACCACAATCCTTCGGCGTGACCAGTGTAGCAATAAGCGCTCCCTCGTGCATAAACGCATCCGAATCGCTCTTTTTGGCACCATGACAGCTGATGCAGGTGACGTTCTGCTGTCCATGTGCGGATTCGAACCACTGGTTATACAAGCCTGGCGATTTTTCCTTGTGGCAGGCCATACACTTGCCCGCATCTGCCGGTTCCTGGGCGGCGTTAACCGGATCGATGAAAATTGTACATAGTGCGAATACCAGGGGAATAATGAATAGATTCTTCATAGCGGAAAGCCTCCCGAATTCCGTTAGAATCAATGCCATTTTCATAATTTTTAGGGGTGTTGAGCGCACAGCCTGTTCTCAGAGAGAAGAGGAATGCGTAAGATGAAATGTAAATTACAATGCAGGTAAATAGTAGTGAAAAATCCGAATATGAGTATTTTTTACAGCCAGGAAAAATCGATTCTGAACTCGTTTGGAGTATATTATATTCTCATGGCATTGTTATTGGCAATCATTTATGCGGACCCGGGATTTGTCGTTTTTCCCAGTGAAATAAATAGCCGTTTCGCCCCATCATATTTTGTGCAAACCGAAAAGGAGTAAATGAAATGTTTCATCCGAATTCAGGCTCAGGCAGATATCCCGGCTGGTTATTGCTGGCAATTATCCTGACGGGATATGTTTTTATGGGATGCTCGGCAGAAAAGAGTGGAGAAAAAATGATTAGCGAGGAGTTTGCGAAGCAGGTCGTTCAGGAAATGCAGGACAAATTTGGCGAGCAACAGACTGACCGAATCGAAACCGGTGTGAACCAGGTGCGTATGCTCTGGAAGGAAAAGGATGGCTCCAAGGAAGACTTTCGCGATTTTTGCCTGGAGTATTTTATCGCCGACGAAGAAAATCTGGAAAAAACATTCACCCGGTTCGAGCACACCTTTGAGCAAGTGAACGGGATCTTCACCGAACTTAGCCGGGAACTGAGTTGGCATATCGACGTGAATACCGGTCCCATGCTGCCGGTGGATAATCTCATCGCGAACCTGAGCCCGGCATCACATCTCGAAGAAGATCTCTACGCCAGCAAAATTGCCTTTGCCGTCCTGCTAAACTTCGACCGGCCGACACTGGAGGAAATGCTGGAGCAGGGGCCGGACTGGACACGCCGCCAATGGGCGGAAGCGCGCCTGGCGCAGAATTTCGAAGAACGAGTGCCGGCCGAAGTCTCCCGGAAGATCCACGAAGCGTATGTCAAGGGTGACAGCTACATCAACAGTTACAATATCTATATGGGAAATCTCCTGGATGAAAAGGGTGAGACGCTGTTCCCGAAAGATCTGAAACTCATCTCCCACTGGGGGCTTCGCGATGAGTTGAAATCCCAGTATAAAGAATCGGATGGACTCCCGCGCCAGAAGATGATTTACGAAGTAATGCAACGGATCATCACCCAGGAGATCCCGGAGGATGTCATCAACAATCCGGACGTCCGGTGGGCGGTCTATTCCAATGAAGTGACGGGCAAGGATGCAGATAATTCTCCGGAACCGAATACACGGTACGCCACGTTTTTGAATGCCTTCCATGCCCAGCAGGCGGCTGACCCGTATTATCCGACATATGAAAATTATATCGACCGGAGCTTCGAAAAGTACCGGGAAATTCCGGAAGAGACTGTACGGGAACTCTTTGTAACGTTACTCTCCTCCGAGGAATTCAAGCAAACCGGCAACCTGGTCCGGAAGCGCCTGGGCCGGGACCTGCAGCCGTTCGACATTTGGTACACCGGTTTTCGGACCGGGATGGATTACCCCGAGGAAAAACTTAACGCCATCGTTAGCGAAAAATATGCAACGGTCGGCAACTTTGAGAAAGACATTCCAAACATTCTGGTCGATCTCGGATTCAGCTACGATACGGCGCAATTCCTGAGTTCGAAAATAGAAGTCGATCCGGCAAGAGGAGCGGGACACGCCATGGGCGCAGGCCGGCGTTCTGACGAGGCGCATCTGCGGACACGGGTACCGGAAACCGGGATGAATTATAAGGGGTATAACATCGCCATTCATGAACTGGGTCATAATGTGGAACAGGTCTTTTCGCTGAACCGGATCGATCATACTCTACTGGAAGGCGTGCCGAACACAGCTTTTACCGAGGCGTTCGCGTTTGTGTTCCAGGCCAGAGATCTGGAACTCCTGGGGCTCGACCCGGATAACCCAGAGGCGGAGCAGATGATGGCGCTGAACCAGCTCTGGTCAGTTTGCGAAATCGCCGGGGTATCACTAGTGGATATGGGCGCCTGGAACTGGATGTACGAAAACCCCGATGCGACACCGGAAGAACTGAAGCGGGCGACTATTTCCATCGCAAGGGATATCTGGAACACATACTTCGCGCCGGTTTTTGGTGTGAAAGATTCGCCGATCCTGGCGGTCTATTCCCATATGATCGATTATCCGCTGTACCTGCCGAATTACCCCATCGGCCACATTATCCAGTTCCAGATCGAGAACTATATCGAAGGGAAAAACCTCGCAGAAGAAATGGAGCGGATGTGTACTCTGGGATCCATTACGCCTGACTACTGGATGCAGCAGGCCGTGGGGAACTCTATCTCTGTGGAACCCCTGTTGAAATCGGCAGAGAAAGCATTAAAGGAAATATCCTGACTTCCGTCAGTGGAAAAAGGCGAGTGATCAAATATGGATCCAAGGTAAAAATACGAACGAAATGAAACACTCTCACATCTACGTCTTTTTTCAGTTCCTCTTCATAGGAATTATATTACTTCAGGGACCGGTACTGGCAGACGGATTCATACTTTTATTGCTGGAAGCAGGCGGGATTTTGCTCGGACTTTGGAGCATCTGGGTGATGGGAATTGGCAACTTTAACATCACACCCGAAACGGTGAAGGGTGGACAGATGGTCGCCAGGGGGCCTTACCGGTTAATCCGACATCCCATGTACACTTCGGTGCTATTAACATTGCTTCCGCTTGTGTTAAGTAAACTGACAATCTTCAGGATTCTTTGGTATGTTTTATTGTTGGTGACACTTTGCCTGAAATGCCGGTATGAGGAGAACTTGTTGGAGGACCACTATAGCGGGTACACGGAATACCGAAATCGCACCTGGCGTATTATCCCGTTTCTCTATTGAGTACCGCTGAAATAATTTACTGAGAAATCGGAATGGGGCACCTATCTTGTGGTAGCATTTTGCTAACCTGTCGGGATTGGAATGAAACGAATGACGACCTTTATCGCCACACTTGTCATAATATACCTCGCCTTTGCGGGGTTTTTATATCTGTTTCAGGAACAGTTTGTCTTCCATCCGTCCAGCGCCATACACTCAACTCCTGCCGACGTCGGATTACCGTATGAGGAGGTAACCGTCACAACACAGGACGGAATCGATATCGCGGGCTGGTTTATCCCGCATCCGGATGCGCGGGCTGTCATCCTGTATTTCCACGGAAATGCCAATAACCTGGCGGATCGGGTGGAATATCTAAAACTGCTCCACTCCCTGCGTGTATCAATCTTTGGGATCGATTACCGGGGATACGGCAAAAGCGACGGAAAGCCCGACGCACGCGGTACGTACAAGGATGCCGAAGCGGCGTGGGAGTACCTTGTGAATGACCAAAATATTGCGCCGGAAAACATTGTGATTTACGGGCGATCCCTGGGCGGCGCAATCGCTACCTGGCTGGCAAGACAAAAGAACCCGGGCGCGCTCATTTTAGGTTCGTCATTTACCTCCGCTGGAGATATGGCCCGGAAAATGTTTCCGTTTATGCCGGTAAAACTGCTGGTGCGGGTACCTTACAACACCCTGGAACATCTGAAATATGTCGATAGCCCGGTGCTAGTTTCCCATAGTATTGATGATACCACCGTCCCGTTCGAGCACGGGAAAAGATTATTTGAGGCGGCGAATCCTCCCAAAGAGTTTCTGGAACTCCGTGGACCGCACAATAATGTGGTATTTACCTCGCGCCAACAATATCTCGAAGGCCTCGATTCGTTCCTTTCCAGGTACGCAGCACAGATGATCTCTGAAAAATAGGTCGCATTGTCAGTCTCACAGGCAATCCCTTCATCTTCAAAATTCGAGTTGATTTAGTCGGCGTTTTCGCTCAAATTCCATGCATCTTTCATGGGACCTATGCCTGCTTGCCCATGATGCGTTAGTACAAAGAGATACCCACAAGCCACAAATCAAAGGAATAGATATGACAAGGATTACGAAAGTGATCCTGGGAATAGTATTGATTCTGGTCGTCGTCCTGGCCGGCGGATATATCTATTTCCAGGCATCGTTTCCAAAGGTCGGCTCCCCACTAGAGGTGACGGTGGAAAGTACACCGGAGCTCGTTGACCAAGGGGAATATTTAGCGAATAACGTCGCAGTTTGCATAGATTGTCATTCCCAGCGAAACTTCCGGTACTTTTCCGGACCGATTGTTCCTGGAACGGAGGGACATGGCGGGGATGTGTTCAACGAGGAGATGGGGGTACCGGGCGAAATCTATGCAAAAAATATTACGCCGAAAAGCCTTGGGGCATGGACGGATGGCGAAATTATTCGAACAATAACCACCGGAGTCTCCAGAGATGGAACGGCGCTGTTCCCCATAATGCCATACCGGGCCTATCGGTATATGGCGACGGAGGATGTTCGTGCAATTGTTGCCTACATTCGTAGCCTGGAGCCCGGCGGCGATATCCAGTATCCGGAACGGAGGTTGAATTTTCCGCTAAACCTCCTGGTGAACACGATTCCTCAGGAGGCGGCTCCGAAGACCAAGCCGGAACCACAGGATACCCTGGCCTATGGCGAATATTTAACAAATATTGCTGCCTGCAAGGATTGTCATACCCCATCCGAAAAAGGCAATTTTATAGAGGGTATGGAGTTCGCCGGCGGCATGGAGTTTAAATTCCCGTCAGGTGCGATCGTGCGGTCGATGAATATCACCAGCGACACCGAAACCGGCGTTGGAGACTGGAGTAAGGAACAGTTCATCGCCAAATTCAAGATGTACGAGTCACCTGATGCCCACCGGATGGAGGTGCCGAAAGATGGTATGAACACCGTTATGCCCTGGACGATGTATGCCGGGATGACCGAACAGGATCTGGGGGCGATTTACGAATATCTCCAAACGGTCAAACCCGTGAAAAATGAAGTTTTGCGGTTCTCCGCTGCTTCTCGGTAATCGGTCAATGCGGGGTCGGTAATTCCAAGAAAATCAGAAATGCACGGACCGGGAGGGAGGCATATTGTCGGCAAAAAGTATGCTTTCGCCCGGTCCTGCTTTATTCAGTGAACTCCAAACCCTAAATTATAAAGATTCTAGACAACGAAACGCCCGAACGAGTTATATCGACAGTCGGTTCTATATTGAACAGTAATAATAAAGCAGCCCGTTTTATTCTTATCCTCTTTCTGGGGATGGCTTGTTGGTCAGCAGATCTCAAATCTCAATATCGAGTTGAGATTTCCCAGGATTCTTCTGCAGTGTTCACCTCCCATCAGCCAGTAATTGTGACAGCGACCAGAGGACAGGCGGAGCAACTGGACGTTCCGTATGCGATTAGTAAAATTGATATTGCCGGAGACAGTCGGTTTTCAGATAAATACGCGATGGCGGAGTTGCTTGCGACGGTTCCCGGGGTCACGGCGCAGGACAGGCATAATCGTGCGTTGGGGGAACGGGTGATGATGCGCGGAATCGGAAGTCGGGCCCAGTTCGGTGTAAGAGGGGTGAAGATTTTACTGGATAATATCCCCTTGACCATGCCTGATGGTCAGGCCCAGACCGGCCTGGTTGATCCCTCCGGGATTCAGGAAGTGGAAGTAATTCGCGGGCCGGCAGCTACCCTGTACGGTAACGCTGCAGGGGGTGTAATCCAACTGCGCACAATGGAGAACCCACGTGAAGAAGTCGACCTCAACGGGAAGTATACCCGGAGTTCTTTTGGCACCAATGCATTTACGGGCTCCATCAGTAGTCGCTCCGGGGCGAATTATTATCTCCTGAATGCAAGCAACTCAATCAGCGATGGATACCGAGAGCATTCTGCCGCGAATTACTCACACGTGACAGGATTAGCTCGCTATCAGTTACGTGATAATATGCAGATGACCGGCGTTGTGCATTATTACAATGCACCCTACCTGTTGAATCCTAGTTCGCTGGGAAAAAAAGATGCCATTGAGAATCCAACAATGGCCCGGTACTACATTAAACAGCAAGGTGCCGGGGAAAAAGTTGACCATATCCAGGGAGGCCTTACGTTGAAGTATCAGCTGCCGGATGGTGGAAGTTGGGAAAGCACCGTATACGGTATTCACCGGGACCTGTATAACCCGATACCAGGGCGTATTATTGACCTCAGACGGTTTAGTGGCGGCGTGCGGTCAGTAGTAAACCTCGAGCATCAAATCCTAAACAGAAATATTGGGGTAACCGCTGGTGTGGATGCCTCGGTTCAGCAGGATCACCGGAGAGAATACGAGAATCGCGGGATCGCTGATTCGCTGGTAGGGCAAATAGAACCATCCCGGATAATCGACCAGGTGCGTACGGGATATCAGCTACTGAATCAGTGGGAGTCGGTGCGGAGTCTTGGGCCATTTGTGAAACTGAGAATCCCGGTCCATCAAAAGGTGTCTCTGAATGCCGGCGGACGATGGAATTATTTCCGGTTTCAGGTGGAGGATAATTTTATCCGGGATGGCATGGATGATTCTGATGCCCGGACAATGCAACAATTTAATCCGATGCTCGGAGTTACAGTGCGTCCGACCGGGTCCTGGAATATGTATGGAAATTTTGCGACCGCTTTCCAGACCCCGACCACCAGTGAATTAAGTAATCGACCCACCGGGGAAGGCGGGTTCTCTCAGAGCCTGGAGCCGGAGCTCATCCGGAGCGTTGAAGCCGGTAGCCGGGGATTTTTCCAGAGGATGCCCCTTCGCTGGGACGTTGCTCTATTTCATATGCAGGTCAGAAATATGTTAATCCCCTATCAATCAGATGTTCCGGGTGTGGAAACTGTCTATTTCACCAACGCCGGATCGGCCGTGAATACCGGCGGTGAGCTCCGTGTCCAGTATCAGCCGCATCCGCAGTGGGCCTTCTCAGCTAGCTTCACAAGGCAGGTTTTCCGGTTCACAGATTATCTGACTGAAGTGGCCGATGGAGATTCCACGTCTACCATGCAGTTGGACGGTAACCTGGTTCCGGGTGTGCCGGAAGCAACGCTTTCAGGTGTCATTCGGTATTCTCATCCACTGGGAATTTGGAGTTCGGTGACAAGCAGATACAGCAGTTCCTACTATGCCAACAATTTTAACGGACCCCCCACTGACGGGGCATCTGACGATGCGACCCATCTGAATTCTGCATATATGGCGATAGATTTATCTGTTGGTAGCGAACTGGGTATCGGTAATTACGCAATTGAATTATCCGGACAGATTGGGAATCTCCTGGACGAGCGATACAATAGTTCGGTGGTACCAAACGCATTTGGGGATCGGTATTTTGAACCGGCCCCAGGCAGAACGTGGCGGGCTTCGATCTCTTTCCGATGGAAATGATCGTGTGGTTGAATTCCGCTTGATTTCTCCGAAATTCAGCTGCAATATTCACCTTTCACTATTAAAACTGGACAAATGAAAATAAATGGTATTCAGGATTATCGAATTGACGGATATTTTTAACTAAAGAGGGCGATATGACTTATAAGAATTTGTCACAGAAGATTCTCACCCAGCTACAGGAAGACGGCCGGCAGTCGGTTCGTGAAATTGCAGAGAAACTCGGTGTTTCTGCGACAACGATTGGCAAACGTATTGAACAGCTGGAAGAAGAAAGGGTGTTGCGGGGCATTTCCGCCGACATCGATTACGAAAAACTTGGATATGCCTATCTTTCCATAACCCGATTTAAAATCCGTGGTGACACCTTTCAGGACGTCCTGACCCTGTTGGATAAGTTCCCGCAGCTCACTGATATCTACGAAATTACAGGTGATTACGACATACTTGCTATTGGACACTATAAAGATCGCAACGATATGAACCGGGTCATTAAGGGACTCCAGGAGCATGAAGGAATCCTTGAGACCAATACCTCAATTGTCCTGAATGTTCTCCGGGAAAAGGGTCAGATCCCCCTCGAGTAGAATCAAAGTGTATAACCTTGAATCATGAAAGGTTATACACTTTAACATCTCAATACTGCTCAAATACATATTAATACTTCAAAAAAGTAGACATTCGACAATAAATGTTTTGCATTTTGTTCTGAGTATCCTATATTCCTGACGATGATTGACAGCTATTTTCATTCATAGATTATAAGACAGGTTGGATAGTGGAATCATAAGGAAGTGGCCGGCGCCACGGCCTCAATTTATTTGGAGACTATGAATGGAAATGGTGAAAAAGATCGAAAATCATGAATAAAAACTCTTCGAAAAGGAGAATATGAACATGGCAGACTCTAAGAGTGAACGGACAAAAGTCCTTCAGATGCTCAAGGATGATAACGTAGAATTTGTGGATTTTAAATTTATGGATTTTCCGGGCTTGTGGCAGCATATCACAATTCCGGTGAGTCATATGGACGAAGAAGTGTTTGAAGAGGGAATGGGGTTTGACGGCTCAAGTATTCGCGGCTGGCAGAATATTAACGAGTCCGACATGGTGATGATTCCCGATCCGGCTACGGCGATGATCGATCCATTTACCGAATATAAAACACTGAGTCTCGTGTGTGATATTCATGATCCCATTACCAAAGAGCGGTATACCAGATGTCCGCGCCATATCGCACAGAAAGCCACCTATTATATGCAGTCCACCAAGATTGCCGATACGGCGTATTTTGGTCCGGAAGCGGAGTTCTTTCTGTTCGACGATGTCCGGTTCGACCAGACGGAGAATTCCGGATACTATTTTCTGGATTCCGAGGAAGGGCGCTGGAATTCCGGTAAGGACGAACAGCCGAACCTCGGGTATAAGCCGCGCTACAAAGAGGGATACTTCCCGGTCGCGCCACACGATTCGCTGATGGATATCCGGTCGGAAATGGTGATGATTATGCAGCAGTGCGGTATCGACATCGAAGCCCAGCACCATGAAGTAGCATCCGGTGGTCAGTGCGAAATTGACATGACCTATTCCGATATGGTGGATACGGCCGATAAATTAATGCTGTATAAATATATTGTGAAGAATACGGCGAAGCGGCACAACAAGTCGGCGACGTTTATGCCGAAACCCATCTTTGCGGATAACGGGTCCGGCATGCACGTACACCAGAGTCTCTGGAAAAAAGGTGAGAACCTGTTCGCCGGTACCGGTTACGCAGGACTCAGTGAAGAGGGGCTGTATTACATCGGTGGGATCCTGAAACATGCCCAGGCGTTGATTGCTTTCAGTAACCCGACGACCAATAGCTACAAACGACTGGTTCCCCACTTCGAGGCGCCGGTGCGGCTTGCCTATTCCCAGAGAAACAGAAGCGCAGCCCTGCGGATTCCCATGTACTCCAATTCGCCGAAGGCAAAACGCGTTGAGTTCCGGTGCCCCGATCCCTCCTCCAATCCGTATCTGGCCTTCTCCGCCATGCTCATGGCCGGCCTGGACGGAATCATCAACAAGATTGATCCCGGCGAACCGCTGGATAAAAATATCTATGACATGGCGCCGGAAGAGCTGACCAACGTACCGCAGACGCCGGCCTCGCTGGAGGACGCCCTGCAGGCGCTGGAAGACGATCACGACTTTCTGCTCAAAGGGGACGTGTTCACCGAAGACGTTCTGGAAACCTGGATCAAGTATAAGTTCGATAATGAGGTGACTCCCATGCGCCTCCGGCCTCATCCGCACGAATTCGAACTGTACTACGATCTGTAAACCAAACCCACAACACCACACCACTCCTCCTGAAGAGTGGAGAAGCCCCGGCACATGTGTCGGGGCTTTTTTGGTTTTTAGTGATTCGTAGCGGACGTCCCTGATGGGACTTTCCATCTCTATTTAACTCTTTGATTCCCACCAGTAACCTGGTGAGCTAAAAGCAATTGTCCCTACCGGGACTTAAAAATTCCGTCACCATTTTACAGGAGTGGCAAGCCTCGTAGAGGCGACTGCGGAATAGTCCACCAATTTATTGGTAGGACCGCCCCATGATGTGTAAGGCAAATCCCGTCAGGGACGATGGAACGGATACATGCGTGGTGTTACTCTTCCACTAATTTCCCGCAGTCATATTCCAGCACGACCGCATCGTCCAGCGTCTGCTCGATTAATCCGGCGTAATCGCTGAAAATATCCTGCTCCAGGTGACTCAACTGGTCGTGATTTGTGATGGTTTTGGGGTGCTTACTAAGAATGGAGCAACAATCCTTATACGGCTCCAGAGAAAGCTGATAGGTACCGATCTCCTTTGCCAGTGCGACAATTTCGTGTTTATCGTACGTCAGCACCGGCTGTAAAATCGGAAGATCAACTGCCTGAGCATTCGATACAATGTTTTCCAGCGTCTGCGAGGCAACCTGCGCCAGATTGTCGCCGGTCACCAGCGCCTGGATCTTATTTTGATTCGCCAGTGCTTCCGCGACACGGATCATAAACCGGCGGAACAGCATGAGTTCGTATTCCATGGAATCGCCCATGATCTCGAACTCGAAGTGGGTGTAAGGTACCAGGTACAGTTTTGAGCGAAGGGTATAGTGACTGAGTTCCCGTGCTAATTTACTGACTTTGTAATTTTCCGCCTGATTTTGTTGTACCTGATTTGCTGTAAAATGGATGAAGTCGACCGAGCAGCCGCGCTTGGCGGCGAGAAATGCCGCAGCCGGCGAATCGATGCCGCCGGACAGGAGGGTGAGGACGCGCCCGGTGATCCCGGACGGCAGCCCGCCGATCCCCTGACGTTTATCGGTGTAGACGAAAATGCCTTCCACATAGATGTCGATGTAGTACGCTCGGTCGGGGTTATCCAAATCGACGGATTCCCAGTCCGTCTCTCCAATGATAGAGGCGCCGAACTCTCGGCCGATCTCCGGCGACTTCATCGGAAACCGCTTTTCGCCGCGGGTCACTCTCACAGCAAAATCCGCATCCAGCACAAACGTCTCCGATGCCAGAGTCACTACAGCATCCGTGACCTGTTCCAGTTCCGGGTTATCCGTCAGTAGTTTGATGCTGCGGGCACTAAAGAATCGCGCCGGAGCTAACCAGGCAATTCCGGCGACTTGTTCCAAGCTGTGGAGCAATTCAGTCGGTACCATCTGATTTTTCGGCACCTTGATATACATGTAACTATGCGCTTTTACAATTTTCCAGTCCCGGTCGTGCTGGCGGAGTTTATGGCGCAGATTAGACTTCAGTCTGTTCAGGAAATCCGGCTGATTTTTGCCCTTCAGCGCAATCTCGCCGTAGTGAATTACAATAGTATTCGGTTCAAATTTCATTGATTAATTCGGCGCCCTTCGTCAATTTCACATTCCGGTCATATCACCGGTAAGATTACAAAAAATCGATGCAGGAACAAAGCCCGCGTTCACCAGATCCGGAAAGGATTGTTCCAACGATGTCAAAGAGACTTTTAATCACCGGGATCAGCGGATTCCTGGGGTGGAATATCACGCGGCTGAAACCAAAGGACTGGGAAATCCATGGCGTGTATAACACGCATCATGTCTCTGTGCCCGGTGTGAACACAATCCAGACTGATCTGACTGGTGCGGAAGTGCTGAACGAGTTATTTAGAAAGGTACAGCCGGAGGCGGTGATCCATGCTGCCGCAGTTTCCAGCCCAAATGAATGCGAAAATGATCCGGAGGGAGCCAGGAGGATAAATATCGACGCGTCCATCGCAATTGCTGAATTGTGTCTGGAGAGTTCTATCCCGTTGGTTTTTACGTCCACGGATTTGGTCTTCGACGGCGAGAGTCCGCCGTATGCCGAAAATACGGCGCCCAATCCAATAAACATCTATGGGAAACACAAAGCAGAGGCAGAGCAAGCAATTGCGAGCCAAAATCCGGATGCATTAATCGTCCGGCTTCCGCTCATGTTCGGCGATCCAGGGCCGGCCAGTTCGAACTTTTATCAATACATGCGGAATCAACTGGAGAAAGGAAAGAGTCTAACACTCTTTTCCGATGAACACCGCACCATGCTCAGTGGTATGGCTGCGGCCCGGGGAATATTTCAACTGCTCGGAAAGGCATCAGGTGTTGTACATCTGCCCGGCCCGGAATCGGTTTCACGGTACGAGTTCGGCCGTATACTTGCTGAAGTCTTCGGCTTTCCAGAAGAATTAATTGAGCCTGTGTCACAGCGCAGCACCGATCATGTTGCGGCTCGTCCCGGGGATGTCTCGCTCCAAAGTCACCGCGCACATCAGCTGGGATTTAATCCGCCGCCATTATCAGAACAATTACGCGAGTGCCGGATACTGGAGAGTCTGACCGGATGAGGTTGAAAATCGAACGTCGGTTCCCCTATCACTCAGGATTTTGAAGAACTTCGACAGTTGGGTATTCATCATTCGAAGTTTTCCCCATTCTCCGTTGCGTGGCTTTGGATTGAGCACTATTTTGATATCTGATAAAAATTAGAATTGAACCAAAGGAGTTCCACTATGCCGATGCTGAAACCTGACGTGCCACAGGGAACCGTTCATACTTTTTGGCTGGATTCGCAGGTGCTCCGGGGTAATCCCTGGGGAGATCCAACCCGACGTCGAATCGATGTCTACCTGCCGCCGGGAGTAAACCTGGACTCAGATAAAAAATATCCGGTGCTGTACGATTTGGTTGGGTATACGAGCGGCGGGCCAAAGCACACGGCATATAAAAATTTTGGCGAAAACGTCCCGGAACGGATGAACCGGCTTCTGGCGAATGGCGATACGAAACCGGCCATTATCGTGTTTCCGGATTGCTTTACAAAGCTGGGCGGAAACCAGTATATCAACAGCGCCAGCGTTGGTCCGTGGGCGGATTTCCTGATTCAGGAGGTCATCCCGTTTGTGGAGGAGAGGACGCCGGTATTGGCCGGCAGGGAACACCGCGGGCTTTTTGGAAAATCTTCCGGCGGATATGCGGCCATCGTCCACGGTATGCGCTACGCTGATGTTTGGAATGCCCTCGCCTGCCATTCCGGTGATATGTATTTTGACTTTTGCTATCGGACCGATTTTCCCAATGTGCTGGATACCTTGGCGAAACACGATCGCTCTATTCCGAAGTTCATCGAGTACTTTCATAACGCCGAAAGCGTTTCCGGTGACGATTTTCACGCCCTCATGGCCATCGCAATGGCGGCGACGTACGATCCCAACGAAGAGAATCCCGCCGACATCAGGTTGCCGCTGGATCTGTACACAGGCGAATTCGATGAAGAGCGCTGGGCCCACTGGCTGGAGCACGATCCCATTCACCTGGTAGACGAATTGGGCGATAATTTGCGAGATCTGGATTTGGTATTTATCGATTGTGGGGATGAGGATCAGTATCATATGGTGTACGGCAGCCGAATTCTCCACAACAAGCTGGAACAGATGGAGATTAATCACCTGTACGAGGAGTTCAATGACAATCACAGCAGCATCGACTATCGCATGGATCGATCGATTCCACTGCTGGTGGATGCGCTGACGCCGTTTGAGAGTTGACGACAGTAAACGGCAGTGTTCGGGTGTTCAAGTGTTATAGTTAAGTATTGCGTATTACGTATTGCATAACTGATTCCCAGGAGGAGAAAATACGCAATACGCAGTACGCAATACGCAATACTCTATTGTTTTCTCGCACACTTCTATAGAAATTGTTGGGCTACCATTTCGAAAATCGGTTTACCCGGATTATCATATATATTACAATGAAACACTTTTTTCTCAGCATAATCCTCGGACTCTTTTTACCAGCTCTGGTCACAGCTCAGGGATTCTGGACGTGGAATGAACGCACCCATCCGGAGCTCAACTGGTCGACTTTAGAAACGGATCATTTCTATATCCACTATCACCCAGGATTGCGGAAGATCGCCGGGAAATCCGCCAAAATCGCCGAGCAGACGTATCAGGTTATCATGCCACAGCTCGATCTGGACGACTTCGGCAAGACACACATAACGCTTACCGCCGAGGACGAGATCATGAACGGATACGCCATGCCGTCCGACCAGATCTTCATCTGGGTGAGCCAGAACGACGTGGCGGGCCAGTTCGGTGGTTCGGAAAAGTGGCTGCGGCTGGTGGTGGCGCACGAATTCCAACATGTTGCCATGTTCAATGCCCTCGAAACCTGGCTTGGCGTCTGGAATTTCATCGACGTACCGTCGTGGTTCCTTGAGGGAACGGCGGAGTTTTACACCGAACAGTGGCGGGTGGGCCGGAGCGATTCCCGGATGAAAGTCCACACCTATAAAAACAGTATGCAGAAGCTGGACTCCCACGACGACGGGTACGCCAAGATACTCTATCTGGCGGATAATTACGGCGACAGCACCATTACGAAGATCACCCAATGGCGACATGAGCCGTTCGGTTATTTTAACTTCAAGGAAGCGTTCAAAAGCGCAGTCGGGATCTCCGTCAAGAGGTTCAATGAAGACTGGCGCCGGGCCATGAATACGTATTATTACTCGTACCGGGGACAGAAAGAGAAGGTTGAGGATACGGGGGAATTGATGCCCGCTCCCAAAATCCGCCATGTCAATAGTCTCTCATTTTCCCCGGACAGCGGTAAGATTGCCATTGTCGGAAGAAAAAACGGAAGTATGCAATACCAGACGCTGTACACGGTGACCACCGATTCCACGAAGAAGGTCACCGAACTTCACGCCGGACGCTTCGGGAGCAAGCCGGACTGGACAGCCCAGGGGAAGTTCATAGTCATCGGAGAATACCATCGCGGCGCACACGGCTCGCTAGTGTACGATATTCGCAGGATTCACGCCGAATCCGGAGACGCAGTCTGGCTGACAGCGAATATACGCGCAAACCATCCGGCGGTTTCCAGAGATGGCGAAACCGTTTACTTCATCGCTCATCCGGAAGAGACGACTAATTTGTATGCCATAGATATCGCTGGGAGTAACCTGCGTCAGATCACGGAATTCACCGGGGACGTCCAGCTAAACTATCCGGCGGTTTCCCCGGACGGGGAATGGATTGCGTTCATGTTGCAGGATGAGTCCGGTGACGTGAACATCGCCGTCACCGATACCGCCGGAAATCGCTATCGGAAGATCACAAATGATCCCGAAGAGGATCTGATGCCCGTCTGGACGTCGGATGGCAACCACATTGTATTTACATCCTATCGGAATACGACGCCGAATCTGTCCCGGGTAGGAATCTCCGGAGACAGCAGCATTACACAGATGACAGACGTGACCAGCGGAATTTTCAGCAGCCAGATTTTGCCCGGATCAAATAAAATCGTTGCCGCAACACTCGGCGATGTGGACAGTACCCGTTACGTTCTGGTGAATCCTCAACGGGAGGTTACCAATACCGAGGTCGCAATCCGGGATCGGTACCGGGACTGGCGCAGGTCATCGCCGGACACCACGATTCCGGAAATCGATTATTCCGCCCCGGTACCGGAATCCTGGCAGACTTCCGATTATCGCTTTTGGAAGTACCCGCGTCATCTGGGATCGCTGGGATTACCCACGCCGACCGGACTGGCCGGATTTACCGTTTGGAACGATGCTCTCGGTAAACATCTCGGAATACTCGGCGGCGAATTCGGGTATCCGCCGTACGGAGAGTCGCAATTGATCAACGGACTCTACTTCGTCTATTCCATGGCGGTCTTCCGCCCGTTTCTTGCGTTCGGCGGGATGAAAAACTCGTCATTTATGATACGACCATACGATGAGACCTGGCTAACAGAGGTCCGGGATGGCGGATTTGTTATGGTCGAATTCCCGCTGAATTTTGGCAACAGCCTGTACTCCAATCATACCGTCGCGGCCCAGGCGCAACTGTACGATCGCAAGGCGGAATTATCCGGAGATCCGGAGGGATTCCGTCCTCCGGCGGAAAGCGGCCGGGAAGGCGTTTTTTCTCTGCGATATCGCTGGCTGAACCGCCCGCCGGATCGGCGAAATACAACACTTCCCAGAGAAGGCGTCGGCGTCTCCCTCCGGCAGGATGTTGCCAGCGAGGCCATCTTTGGAGACTTCAGCTATAACAAAACCACAATGGACGCATTCCTGAACCAGCATGTAATTGGGCCGATAACACTGTACGGCAGAATGGTTGTTTCCCGGCTAAGTGGCGATTATCCCGCCCAGGATTCGCTGGGATTTTATGATGATTTCAGTCTCTATCCCATGGGCAACGCATACGTCGGATCCATGCTCGGAACGGTTATCAATACTGATGAGAATTATGCGCTCCGGGGTAGTTCGGAAATCTTGAGTGGGAACCAGCTTTTCATGACGACGCTTGAAATGCGGGTACCGGTGCTCCCGCGGCTTCCGATACAGTTTTTTAACATCTCTGTGGGCTCATCTGTGCTGGCACCGTACCTGGATTATGGACGAATTTGGAAAAGTACCGGAGCCAGCGATATCACGACTGCCGGCGTCGAAATGCGCGCGGCCATAAACTTGAGCGGTATTCCTATTATGCATATCGGTTATGGATTCGGCAACACAATTTCTGCCTGGGAAGAGAACGCAGAATTTAACTATTTTGTCCGATTGGCGCTGGTGAATCCGTTTTAATCCCGAAACATGAAACAGAGGAGTCGACTATTGTGAAGATGCATCGGATAATACTCTGGACGCTGATACTCGCCGGCTTCTCGGTTGCCGCCTACATCATATTTTTCGGTGTACCGTACTACACTGCAGAGTTAACCCTGCGGCCGCGCATGGAACTCCACGATGTTTTACGTCCCAGCGGACGATACGGACACGGGTACGGCATCGCCGGAAGTGCAATGCTGCTGCTTCTGTTCCTCTACTCTGTGCGAAAACGCGTGCGGTGGTTCCCAAAGATTGGCCGGCTGAGCACCTGGCTGAAGTATCATATGTTTCTCGGCGTCATGGGGCCGGTTTTGGTGACGTTCCACACAACCTTCAAGTTCGGCGGCATCGTTTCGGTGAGTTACTGGTCGATGGTCATTGTTATGCTGAGCGGTTTCGTGGGCCGGTATCTCTACTCCAGGATTCCGCGTACCATCTCCGGACATGAGATGAACCTGCAGCAGGTGCAGGAGGAGAACCGCCATCTCGCCGAACAATTGCGCACCGAGTTCGACGTCCCGGCTTCCATCTTTAATAAAATCGCAGAAATCGGATCGGTGAGGCAAACCGGTGACTCTGAATTCCGGACGATACTTCGCGGGTTTTGGGCGGATCTGAAGCGGCCGTTTGAGCTCCGATCGATATTCGCTGAATTAAAGGAAGTTGGAGATATAGGGAGCCAGAAGCGAAAATCACTCAGGAAACTCGCCCGTCGGAGAGCGGCGTTGAACCGGAACCTGTCCATCCTGGAAGTCACCCACCGGTTCTTTCATCATTGGCACGTATTTCACAAGCCGTTTGCCTACGTAATGATATTGATTATGTTTATCCACATCGGTGTGGTGCTCCTGTTCGGATATCAGTGGATATTTTAATTTTCGGTGGTTTTTAATATGTGACATATAGATATTTTACTATACAATTTTATATCCACATCTGACAAGCATACCGGCATATGATTGAGACGCTCATAACCCTCGGTATTATTCTCATTGCGGCAATCCCGCCGATTTGGTATTTCCGCAGAAACCGGAATTTGAAAAAGATCTCGGAGCAGAAGTTCCGGGAGTCCCGGGAAACCGGACGCATGGAACCGGTCTCGCTCCATCCGCTCATCGATCCGAATGTCTGTATCGGAACAGCCGCTTGTGTGCCTGCGTGTCCTGAGGGTGATATCCTCGGTATCATCCGGGGCAGGGGTGAACTGGTGGAGCCGAGCAACTGCATAGGTCATGGCGAGTGTTTCCGCGCCTGTCCGGTGGAGGCGATTTCTCTTGTCTTTGGGACGGAGCGCCGCGGCGTGGACATTCCCCATCTGAAGGAGAATTTCGAGACCAACGTTCCCGGCGTGTACATCGTAGGTGAGCTCGGTGGCATGGGATTGATCCGGAACGCCGTCACCCAGGGCCGGCAAGTCATCGAATATCTGGCACCCGCTTTGAAAAAACAGCAGTATTCCAATGATAGTGTCACTGACGTCGTGGTCGTGGGCGCCGGGCCGGCGGGACTGGCGGCCACTGCGCAGGCCATCGATATGGGGCTGTCGTATACGCTTCTGGATCAGAACGACGTCGGCGGTACTATCTTATCGTATCCCAGACAAAAGATTGTGATGACTCAGCCCATGGAGATGCCCATCTATGGGAAAACAAACTTTCGGGAGATCAGCAAGGAGGAACTGTTGGAATTGTGGTACGATATCATCGATCGGACGGATATGACCGTTCAGGCCAATCAAAAGGTGGAGGATGTCCGCCGGGAGAACGGCCATTTCCGGGTGATAACCCAGCAGGGAAACTTCACCGGGAAAAAGGTGATTTTAGCCATCGGACGCCGCGGAACGCCACGCAAGCTGGGAGTCCCGGGCGAGGACACATCCAAGGTGACGTACCAGCTCCAGGATCCGGAGCAGTATCGCGGGAAAAAATGTCTGGTGGTCGGCGGCGGAGACAGCGCGGTGGAAGCGGCGCTTCAGCTGGCGGATGAGCCGGGAACCGAGGTGACGATCTCGTATCGCAAGGACGCCTTCAGCCGGATTAAGCGACGGAATCTTGAACGAATAAACGACGCAACAGAGAACGGATTAATAAACGTAATCTGGAACTCGAACGTAACAAAAATTCACCCGGATTCGGTCGATATCGAGGCCGAAGGGGACGAAATGTCCATCGGGAACGACTTTGTTTTTATCTTCATTGGGGGGATCATGCCGTCCGGATTCCTGAATACCGTCGGCATAGAGGTGGAGACTAAATTCGGCGAAGCCTGAAACGAACAAGAGCCGGAAACGGCCATTACCATATATGATTGAATATTCTTTCCGTAGGAGATGTCCTCAATAGTACACAGCCGGATGGAGCGTATTTGAGGGCTGCGATTATCGAAGGCTAGCGCCAATTTGAAATATTTAGGATTTTTTGTACTTCTGTGTCTTTTTACATGGCATCTGCCGGGGAGAGGTTACGGGCAGTTCTCGCCGGGTGACTTCGCCACACCCCATGAACATCTCAAAGGCATCAAAAATTGTACGTATTGCCACGTCCTCGGGGAAGGGGAGCGCGCAGTAGACGAAAAGTGTCTGGAGTGTCACACGCCGATAGCTGAGCGCGTCCGGGCTAGTAAGGGATTGCATGCCCGCGTGGACGGAACTTGCGCCGATTGCCATCCTGAACATAACGGGCGGGATTTCGCTCTCATCTACTGGGAAAACGGGAAAGACCAGTTCGATCACGCCCGAACGGGATTTATGCTGGAAGGAGCCCACACCCAACTCCAATGCGATGAATGCCATGCCGCAGCATTACTTTCGGACAGTACGGTGCTGCAGTGGGAGACCGAACACGCTGATCGGTCGCAGACCCAAACATACCTGGGATTGCCGACTACTTGTCTCGGATGTCACGAGGATTACCATCAGAAGCAGCTCGGCGACAAGTGCACCGCGTGCCATACCCAGGAAAAATGGGTACCGGCGGAAAAATTCGATCACGACATTGCCGAATTCCACCTCTCCGGTAAGCACTCAACTGTGAAGTGCATCGAGTGCCACAAAGAAGCGACGTTGACGCCGGGCGTGGAGCCGACCGTCCGGTATACCGGACTGCAGCACGAAGAATGCAGCGCCTGCCATGAAGATGTCCATGATGGGCAGCTCGGCTCAACCTGTTCAAAGTGTCATAAACCGGACAGCTGGCAGACCGGATCGCGGTCACAATTTAATCACGACCTGACATCCTATCCGCTCCGGGGGGAACACCGACCGGTGGACTGTGAAAAGTGCCACCAGCCTGGTCAGCCGAAAAAGCCGCTTGCCCATGAGAATTGTACCGACTGTCATGAGGATTATCACGACGGCCAATTCGCCGACCGGAAGCAGGGAAATCGGTGTGAACCGTGCCACAACGTCGACGGATTTGTCCCGGCAAAATTTACCACGGCCGATCACCGGGAAACGGATTTCCCGCTGACAGGCGCACACGCTGCTCAACCGTGCATCTTCTGTCATGAAGTAGATGACTCCGGAACGGAGCAGTTTCGCTGGGAACCGCTGTTGTGCACCTCCTGCCACAGGGACGAACACGAGGGACAATTTGCGGAGCGGATGCAGGGGAAGGACTGCACCGTTTGCCATCGGGTGACCGCTTGGAGCGAATTGAATTTTACCCATGAAACGACGGATTTCCCGTTGCGGGGCAGGCATCGGAAGGTGGAGTGCGCAGAGTGCCACAAGCCTGAGAATCCGGACGATCCTGCAAGTCCGGTGCAATATACAGGTGTATCACCACAATGCCATGACTGCCACGAGGATATCCACTTCGGCCAATTTGCAGATGGCGCTGGTAATGTAGCAGAATGTGAGCGGTGCCATTCTCCCACTGCGTGGACTGCCGTAAAATTCGATCATAACTCCATGAGCCGGTTTGCCCTGGATGGCAAACACCGGGACGTCCCCTGTGGTGACTGTCATCCCAGCGAAGAATCGCCGGCCGGAAAAACATTCGTGAGATACAAACCGTTAGGGAAATCATGCCAGGATTGCCACACGCTTTCAAATATGTAATTTTGGCGCTGGCTATCAGCGCGTTCTCCGGGTTGTGGCTGTACAATTCTGCGGTGATCGCTGCGCAGGAGGGAAGCACCGAATCCGGCCTCCAATGCAATGAATGTCACTCTGCCTCGGGATGGACGCCCCTGAGCAGCAGCCGGACGTTCTCCCACGCTACAACCGCTTTTCCGCTGGAGGGTCGGCATGCCTCCGTCTCCTGCCGGGAATGCCACACCGGTTCATCCTATGAGGAACTCCACGACTTTCAGTCGGCGGAATCTGAGTGCATGGGCTGTCATATAGACGTTCACGAAGGACAGCTCGGTGCGGACTGCGAATCTTGTCACCGGCCGACCACCTGGATTGCGGCCCGCACCTCATTCAATCACGACGGGACCCGGTTCCCGCTTATCGGCGCGCACAAGGCGGTGGACTGTCAGAGTTGCCATGATCTGTCCGATCCGCTGTCTATCGCCAATGTGCCGCTGGATTGCTACGGATGCCATGAATCCGATTATCAGGTGACGGTCGACCCGGATCACGCCGCTAACGGTTTTCCCACCGATTGTGAAATGTGCCACGATATCAATGCCACCGCCTGGAGGCAATCAAATTTCGATCACGACCTGACAGCATTCCCGCTGGTCGGAACCCACGAACAGGTACTCTGTGCCGATTGTCACGGAGGGAGGGACTTTTCCACCAGCGGCCGCCAGTGCATCAGCTGCCACCAGGAGGAGTATGCGTTAGCCGAAGTGAGCCACCAGAATGCCGAGTTTGGCACCAACTGTACGGAGTGCCATTCGGTTTCCCAGTGGACGGTAGTGACGTGGAATCATCTGGCCAAAACCGAGTATCTTCTGGAGGGAGAGCACGTCTCGGCTTCCTGCCTGGATTGCCATATCGGAAACAACTATGATATCGGTGAGCGGTGTGCGGAATGTCATGATCCGACGGACTATATAGATATCGTCGACCACCAACTGGCCTTCGAAACCTTTGACGAGTGCGAAGATTGCCACCCGGGGCCTGAGGCGTGGAGTCCTTCCACCTGGGATCACAATACCGAGACGGATTTTATGCTTACCGGCTCCCATGTAAGTGAGACGTGCCTGTCCTGCCACGCCGGGAATACCTTTGGGATTCAGTCGACGTGCTATTCGTGTCATCAGACGGAGTACGAATCGACCACCGGGAGCGAATTCGACCATCCGGCGCAGTCGATTCCGGTGAGCTGCGAGACCTGCCACAACACAACGAGTTGGAGCGACGCAACATTTGACCATGACCAAACCGACTTTCCGTTGACCGGAGCGCATACAAGCCTTGCATGCATCAATTGTCACGACGGCACATGGATCGATTATTCCCCGCCGCCGGGCACCACGTGTTACACCTGCCATCAGCAGGATTATGAGGACGAGCCGATACACACGGAACAGGGATTCGGCACCAACTGCCTGGAGTGTCATACCACCTCAACATTTGAAGGTGCCGAATTTGATCACATCGCATATTTTCCGATTTACACCGGCACCCATCAGGGACGTTGGGACAACTGCTCGACATGCCACACTGATCCGGAGGATCGAACCGTATTCACGTGTATCACCGGCGGGTGTCACGATAACGAAACCGAACTGAATCAGGAGCATCAGGAGGAGGGCGTCTCCGGATACACCTACCAGTCCGACGCCTGCTACGCCTGCCATCCCACCGGCGAATCCGACGATTCGTTCGACCACACAGCCACGGGCTTCCCACTGGATGGCCAGCATCTGCCGCTGCAGTGCAATGCATGTCATATCAATAACGATTTCCAAACGCCGTTGAATTCGGAGTGTACTGCCTGCCATACCGATACCTATAACCAAACCTCCAATCCATCCCATAGTGATTCCGGATTCAGCGATCTCTGTGAATCCTGCCATTCCACCGCTGGTTTCCTGCCGGCTGACTGGAGCCACGCAGATGAAACCGGCTTTGCCTTATCCGGAACACACGCATCCCAGGGATGTAACGACTGCCATGCCACGTCCGAATGGTCGGGATACCAGGTGGTAAGCGTCACCTGTGCAACCTGTCACCAGGATGACTACGATGCGACGATTTCTCCCAATCATGCGGATGCCGGATTCAGCATCGCGTGTACCGACTGCCACAGCTCGTTTTCCCAGTGGCCGGGAGCAACGTTTGACCATGATTCACAGTATTTCCCGATCTATTCCGGGGAGCACCGGAACGAATGGACGACCTGCACCGCCGAATGCCACATAGACGAATCCAACTACGCCAACTTCTCGTGCGGGCTGAACGGCATTTGTCATGAACATGACCAGAATGAGATGATAGATGAACACGATGAGGAGCCGGGGTTTGTCTACGATTCAAGGGAATGTTATTCCTGTCATCCCAACGGGACTGAAGACGACGGGGATGACGATATCCGGAATACGCCCAGAAAATTTATTCCAAAACGAAAAATTCCGCGAGCCGATTAATGAGGGCAATAACTGGAGTAATACTAGGGAGTATTTTGATAACAACCGTCGGTATTGCACAAATTACCATAGATCGGTCTTGTTCCGAGTGTCACTCCCCTGAGAGGTGGACGTCCCTGGATGATTCCATGAAGTTTAATCATGCCGAGACAGGATTTCCGCTCCGGCGTTCTCACGCCACCGTATCTTGTCGGGATTGCCACACTGGCAATTCCACGGACACGTTCCACGAGTTCACCGTGCCGGGCATTTTGTGTGAGGACTGCCATCAGGATGTGCATCAGACGAATCTGGGAACCGATTGTTCGCGATGCCATTCTCCATCGGCATGGACTGAAATCGATTCACGGGAAATACACGACGGCACATTGTTCCCGCTGACGGGCGTCCATCTAGCGGTGTATTGTGGCAGTTGTCACTCTTCAGTGCGGGGACAAACGTATTCCGGGACGCCTGTCCGGTGCGAAGAGTGCCACATAGAGGATTACACCCAAACGACTCAACCTTCGCACGAAACCTTCGGATTCCAATCCACCTGCCAGGATTGCCACAATACACTCGGCTGGCGTCCGGCGAATCCCGACCATGCGCGGTTTGGACTGCTTTTACGGGGAAACCACGGCCGCATGGCTTGCCTCGACTGTCATCTGATCTATGAGTTTGCCGATCAGAATTGTTATCAATGTCACCAGGCAGATTACAACCGCGGGCATACTCAGCAAAATTATATCGTTTCGCAGGACTGCTGGTTATGTCACACCACTGGCACCTGGCGGTTCGGGAATCATGATGAACTGTATTTTCCGATTTACAGCGGTGAACATCGGGGCACCTGGGATAACTGTGAGGTGTGCCATGTACAGCTCGGGGATTTTGGCGCGTTTTCCTGCGGTCTGAACGGGATCTGCCATGCACACCGCCAGTCGGAGATGGACAGTGAGCACCGGGGTGAAGCCAGCGGATACCGGTATGAAAGCACCGCCTGCTACAACTGCCATCCGGATGGAAGAGAAGATGATTAAAATGTTACGGTCAGCCCAATGAAAAATATGGTCACGACATTGCTGCTTCTTCTCGGAATTGCCGCGGTTCTCGGTGCACAGGAGAGTGACAGTTCCCGGATAATCACCGGAGAAATCACTTATATCAGTGCGGACCGGATCTATGGAAAGCCGGGAACGGATGCGGGCCTGGAATTGGGCGATTCATTGCATGTGCTCAGAGATGATTCCACAATCGGAACAATCGTCATAACGGCGATCTCCTCTGGTTCGCACTCGGCGCAGATAGCGGAACAATCGATAGCATTCGCTGTGGGCGACGGCTTGCAGATTCGGAAACCTGCTGGAGTCCAATCTGTTGCCCGTTCGTCGCCTGCTGAGCGTGATACCGTTGCATCACCTGAATCCGATTTGGAATCCGTGGCCCCGGAGACAGCGGCGACTGTGCGCAAGGCAGATTCACCACCGTTTCTGCGGTCTTCCGGGAGCGTGACGCTGCGTTATTACGGCATTTACAGTAACAGATCGCTCAGCACCTTCCATCAACCGGCGGCACTTATCCGGTGGCGAGGCGAAGAAATCGGCGGGAGTCCTCTACGGTTTGAATTTTACGGCCGGGCGCAGAAAGATCTGGCCCGTGATCTGTCATCCCGTGACGGGAATCGTCCGCTGCTGAGAGTGTACTCCGCGGGCTTTGTTTACGACAGTCCCGGGAGCGAGGTTGTGTGGCAGGCCGGTCGCGTCTATCCCAGAAAAGTTAGTGGAATAGGGACTATCGATGGGGTGCTCTACGGACGGGAGCAGGGACAATTTTCTTACGGGATTACGGCTGGCTTCCAGCCGGACTACTACTCAAATGGATTGAATACGGAGATTCTCAAGGCCGGAGCATATACCGGATGGAGCAACGAAAAGTACGGAGACTGCGCGTATTCCGCTATCCTCGCGTTTGTCGGACAGTACCGCAACGGGAACGTTGATCGGGAATATTTCACCGTGCGACAGTCGTACACTCCGGTAAGAGCATTACGCCTGAGTTACGTAGGCGACTTTAGCCTGGATCGGAATGATTACAGCAGCCAGATCGGACTCGTTACGCCCTCCAGCTCGTATCTCCGGATCAACTGGAGCCGAATATCCTGGATGCGTGTCTCGGTGCGATATTCATTCCGGAAGAGTATCCGGTTGTTCGCGACCCAGAGTTTACTCCCGGACTCGCTCTACAACTATCAGTCCCGGCAGGGCTTGAACGGCTCACTTTCCTTTACGCTTCCCTGGGACATCAGGCTGCAGGTATCTCAAAATTACCGGACTCATCAGGCGGCCAGGAATCCGGTACTCCAAACCTCCGGAATGGTTTACGCCAGGGATGTGTTCGGCTCAGGTATCAGAGTACGGGCCCGGTACGCGCACGGAAGCAACGACTTCTCTGTAACGGATAATTTTGCAGTAAGTGCAGAGCGCACCGTTTGGAAGGATATTGCCACAGAGGTTGGATATGATCTTTACCAGTATGGGCTGCGCGGTCGTGGTGAAGCCAGAATCAGACACAACGCAAATATCGAAGTTTCAACACAATTCTTGTGGGATACATATCTATTACTCCGCTATGATTCATTTCGTGATTCCGATTTTGTAACCGACCAAATAAGTGCTAGTCTGAGTATGAATTTTTAATTTAGATTCGTACAATATTATTTTAAGGAAACGTTGAAAAGATCCGTAAAAACTGGTGTTATTTCCAGTAAAAATTAACACAGGTTTTTCTATCCTGATTACGCGTTGACATGATGAGTGGTCGGACGTATTTTTCTGCACCAAAAATGGAAGAAAATGGGAAAGATTTTAATTAAACATCGGGCTTGGTTCCTTGGAGCTGCCGGGATACTATTATTGACGGTATTCCTGTTTTTCGACATCTTGTACCGAGTGCCATGGGGGCCACAGACGGGAGAGGATGTCCGAATCAACATTCAGCCGGGAAGTTCATTGAGCAGTATCAGCGATTCACTGTATTCCAATGATGTGATTCCGAGCCGGGATGCTTTTGAATTTGCCGTCCGCCTGCGCGGTCTGGAGACGGATCTCCAGGCGGGCGTGTTTGGCGTAGAGAAGAATGCAAGCTATCGGTCCATTATCTATTCGCTTACACATAATACGCCGGAAATTGTGAACGTTACGATTATTGAAGGGCTCCAGTCGCGTGAAATCGCCAGAATCCTGGAAAAGAAGATTCTGCTAACAGCAGAAGAATTTAACGCGGTCGTGGCGGATTCGGCACTGGCAGCGGATCTGGGGATTCCCGGCCCGACGCTGGAAGGGTTTTTGTTCCCGGAGACGTACAAATTTTTTCTCAACGAGTCAGCGGAATCGGTTGCCCGGAAAATGGTGGAGCACTACCAAGCGGTGGTGCCGGATTCATTTGCCGAACGCGCACGGGAAGCATACGGATGGACCATGTGGGAAGCCGTAACCCTGGCCTCCATTATTGAGGGCGAAGCTGTGTACGACTCGGAGCGTGCGCAGATTTCCAGTGTCTATCACAATCGGCTCCGCCAGGGGATGCGACTCCAGGCCGATCCCACAATTCAGTTTATCATCGAAGACGGCCCGCGCCGTCTCTGGTCACGGGATCTGGAAATTGAGTCCCCATATAATACCTATCGCAATGCCGGTCTTCCGCCGGGGCCTATTAATAATCCCGGATTCGAGTCAATTAAAGCGGCGCTGTATCCTGCGGACACGGATTATCTCTATTTCGTGGCCCGGGGCGACGGCTACCACACGTTTACGCGAACCAACCGGGAACATGTAAACGCGAAACGACGACTTCAGCGACTCCGGCGACAAGTCGGTACACAGTAAATTTCATTACGGAAAGGTACCCTCAGTCTATGCAACTGCTTGAAGAACTGAATGATGTCCAGAGAGAAGCGGTAAAGCAGACAGAGGGGCCGGTGTTGATCTTTGCAGGGGCAGGGAGTGGCAAAACCCGGGTGTTGACATCACGCATCGCGTATTTGGTTGCGGAGAAGAACGTCCCACCGTTCCATATTCTCGGAGTGACCTTTACTAATAAAGCGGCCAGTGAAATGAAGGAACGCATCCAGGAGATTATCGGCCCGGCTGCAGATGACCTTCACATGGGAACCTTTCACTCGATTTGTGCCCGAATGCTCCGGGAAGAGGGGCATCGACTGGGATACAACCGATATTTCGGTATCTACGACGTAGATGACCAGGTACGGCTCATCAAGAAACTGATGGAGCAGTATAATGTGTCCACGGATATGTTCCGCCCCAAGGCGATTCAGGGTACAATCAGCAATGCGAAAAATTCCATGGTTTCGGCGGAAGAATATGCCCAAAAGGCGGGCAGCCTGTACGAGGAAAATGTGGCGGATGTCTACACGGCTTACCAGAAGGAATTGAAGAAAAATAACGCCATGGATTTCGACGATCTGCTTATGAAGCCGTTGGAGTTGTTTGAAAAAGAGCCGGCGGTGCTCTCAAAGTACCGGAAGATGTACCAATACATTTTGGTGGATGAATACCAGGATACCAACAAGGCACAGTTTGAATTCGTACGGCAATTAGCGTGGAATCACAAAAATGTTTGTGTGGTCGGTGACGATGATCAGTCCATTTACCGGTGGCGTGGCGCTGATGTACGGAATATCCTGGAGTTCGAGGAGACCTTTCCGGATTGCCGGGTGTACAAGCTGGAACAGAATTACCGGTCTACTCAGAATATTCTTTCGGCAGCAACGGCAGTGGTGAAGAATAACGATGTCCGGGCGGATAAGGAACTCTGGAGCGCCGGTGAAGAAGGGGAAAAGATTTCCCTGGTTGAAGCAAATAATGAGCGGGAAGAGGCCAAGCAGGTTCTGGACAAAATTCAGCAGGAAGTTTTTTCCAATAAGCGCACATTTAGCGATTTCGTTATTCTCTACCGTACGAATGCCCAGAGCCGTGCCCTGGAGGACATACTCCGTCAGCATGGAATTAAGTATGTACTGGTTGGCGGAACAAAATTCTACGGTCGCAAAGAAATTAAAGATGCGTTGGCTTACATCCGGGTTATCGTAAATCCGGACGATTCGGTGGCCATGCGACGGGTTCTGAATGAGCCGACTCGCGGCATTGGAGCAACAACCGAAGAGCGGTTGGAAAAGTTCGCATTTGACAATGGCATTACCTTCTGGGAGGCGATGCAACGAGCAGAGGAGGTGGAAATTCATTCCGGGCTGACCTCGAAAGTACTGGACTTTGTCGAATTCCTGGAAAAATATATGCAGCTGCAAGAACAGCTCCCGGTGGAAGAACTGGTTTCCGTCATGCTGGAGGAATCCAAGCTGTTGAAGCAGTATAAGGATGATGGCAGCGATGAGGCGTTGGAGCGCCTGGATAATATCTGGGAACTGATTAATGGAGTTTCGGAATACTGTGAACGATCGGAGGAGCCCTCGCTGGAAGGCTTTATGGAGGAAGTTTCTCTCCTGACGGATATCGACCAGTGGAATGAGGACACCAATGCAGTGACACTGATGACGCTCCACAGTGCCAAGGGATTGGAATTCCCGGTAGTGTTTATTACCGGCGTCGAAGACGGTCTGTTTCCACTCTCCCGGTCGGCCGAAGATCCTGAGGAGTTGGCCGAGGAGCGGCGATTGTTCTATGTGGGAATAACCAGGGCACAGGAGCGGGTGTATCTGACGATGGCTAAACAGCGTAACCGATTTGGTGAGCAGATGTTTAGCATGCCGTCCCGGTTCGTAGAAGAGATTCCGGATGAACTACTGGAGCGTGAGATTACGGGGTCCGGAATGGGAACAGGGCGATCCAGCCGGGGTACAAGTACACGTACTCGGACAACGCGAGGAACGTCACTGGGAGACTCAGTGAAAGAACGCAGGAAAAACCAGGGAAAAATCCAGGTCGGAGACACCGTCAAGCACAAGATTTTCGGGCGGGGAAAGATCCTGGATATCTCCGGGGCCGGTGACAATCAGAAACTGGTGGTAAAATTTACAGGGAATGTAAAGAAAAAGCTTCTGGCTAAATACGCAAACCTGACAAAAATTGATGTTTAAAACTAAGATATTCATCGTTGGTCTACTATGTGCAGCACTATTGCCCGCTACGATATTGGCGCAGAATACCCAGGAACAGCGGGCGTACCTCTACGCGAACGAACTGTATGAGGATGGGCTGTACGAGATTGCGCTGGAACAATACCGGCAGTATTTAAATGATTACCCGAGGGGAAGTCACCGCGCGGCCGCTGCACTCCGGATTGGTAAATCGTTGATGGAAATCCAACAATATGACGAATCCCGGCGGGCATTTCAGGAGGTTGACTTAGATCATCCCGGTACGCCGGAAGCTCAAGAGGCGCTCTGGCTGATTGCGGAAACCTTTGAGAAAGAGCAACGCTGGGAGCGGGCGGCAAAAGCGTTTCAACGGCTGTACCTGTATTATCCTGACGGCGATCGTGCCAGTGAAAGTCTGCTCCGTGGCGCGGCAGATGCTCAGCGGGCTTCCAATGATAACCTGACCGAGAGTTTGCTCAATGCCGTCGTGGAAAATTTTTATGATTCGCCGGCGGCCATCGACGCAAGAATTCGTCTGGGGCAGTTGTACCTTGAACAGCGAAAAAGCCGGCTCGCCTGGAATGAACTGGACAAAGCGCTGTATTCGTCTCCCAGTGAAGAACAGCGTGGCCGGATATTGATGTGGCGGGCGAAAGTTGCCGAACGTCTATATGGTGCCTCCAGAGCTTCAGAGATCTATGGACGGATCACAAACGAATTCAGCCGCGATTCACTTGCCGAGCGTGCCACGCTGGAACAGGGACGGCTGGCGTTCCTCCAGCGAAATTATTCTGTGGCGGAAGACCATTTTTCAGACGCTGAGGAGTCCGATCTTCCCTCGGTTGCCGTAGCCGGATTTGAATACCATGGCGATATGGAGTGGGCCCGAGAAAATTACAGCCGCGCCGCGGAACTGTATTCCCAGTCATTAACGAAACAGGGCAATACGGGTGATAACCGTACGATCAGGATTAAGTATGCATTGGCGCTGGAACAGGCAGGGCAGACCGGCGACGCATACGAGCAATTCACCCAGATCCTCAGAGAAAATGCACAGACACTATCCGATGATCGTGTCAACCTGATTCATGATCATCTGGCAGCGGTCGCCGTGGAACAGGAACAGTATCGGGCGGCACTCCGGTCTCTTGAGGCGTTACGCCATGGGGATAAACGAGCAGAGATTCTCCATCGCATCGGTGATTTGTACCAGCGACAACTCTCCGATTCTCAATCGGCAATGGAGGTGTATACGCTCCTCACTGATTCCTTTCCGGATTACACTGGCGTAGACAAGGTATTGTTTTCCCTGGGGAAATCGTACCTGGAAACGGAACAGGTTGCAAAAGCCACAAACGCTTTCAATCGGTTGGTGCAGCAATATCCCTATTCATTCTGGCGTGGTGATGCTGAGAATTATCTCTGGTATATCGAAAAGGCGAACAGTCCCGGGAAGCAAACGAGTTATGAGAGTTTGGCGTCATTGTTCGGAGAACTACTTCTGGACAGGGAGCCCGCGGATCTCAACTTCAAACTGGGAATGATCTATTTCCGGGATCAACGAAACTATCAAACGGCAATTCAGCAATTTACTTCGCTGTTAAAGGAAGATCTCTCTTCGTCCCGGGAGGATTCGGTACGCTTCTATCTCGCCCGGAGTTACGATATTCTCAGTCGGGTTGCGACGTTGGAAGAGCAAGCCGAAGAAAGCGGGGAATACGCCACAAATGCTATTGCTGAATATGAGGCACTCCTGTCAGATGAAGCCGGATCAGGTGGTATTTATTTCACGGCGCAGAAACGTTTAGGAGAATTATACCTTAAGACCGATCCGCAGCGGGCTATAGCGTATTTCGATGATCTGGCTACGGAGAACAATTCCGAAGCGATAATTCTTTCCCAGGCGAAGGCATATCAGGCGACGGGTAACGATTCCGCTGCGTTTCGAATACTGAATAATTATCTGGAATCGAGTCTGGGATCGGAAGAATCTCCTGAGACAATCAGGCTCGCTGCGTCGCTCGCTGAGGAAATTGGCTACCGGGGTCCCGCCCGGAAATACTACGAATGGTATTCGGCGAATTATTCTACATCTCATTATGGCGCTGAAGCATGGTGGGCCTTGTTCCGGTATTCGGTTGCGGATAGCCAGTATGCCGAGGCTCTGCGATATGCTGACCGGATCCGGAGTACTGCATTTTACACACCATACCAACAGATGGTTAACGAGCAGATCGGGACGCTGTATATGCGGACCGGTGAATACCTGAAGGCTGCCGAATGGTACGCGTCGCTCGCAAACTCGGACGGACCTGAAACTAGTCTGTTTATCGGGGATCGTCCCACGGAAAATGTTGAGGCAATTTACCGATCCGCACTGGCGTACGAAGAAGCAGGACAGCAATCAAAAGCAATCGAAATGTACCGGTGGTATACTGAACACGGGGAAAAGGCGGAATTCCTGGCGAACGCCTACGAATTTATTGCACAGCAGACATCCAGGGAAAACAGTTATAACGAAGCCCGTCAGTATTATCAGCAGGCGGCTGCTTCTCTGGGAAATAGTGCGAGCCCCAGGGCGATCCGACTTCGGAAGTCGGCAGCGGATATGTTGTTTGAACTGGGTGATTACGAATCGGCTGCGGAAGAGTACAATCAACTCCTGGATGAAGCTGTAGGTGACTTCCGCAGCGAAATCTGGCAACAGCTCATCATTGCGCAGCTTCGTAACGGGAGTACCCGGCGTGCCAACTCGCTGATTGATGAGTATCGGGAAACCTATGACCTGGATGATGATGCGGAACCGGTGCTGCGCTTTCGTTATGAGACGGCGAAGGCACTAGCGAATGAAAAGGGATTCCAGCAATCCGTACCGATGTTGCAGGACATCCTGGAGCATGATATTTCCACAGATTTTGAAGTGAACGTCCGATATGAGTTAGGCCGACAGTATGTGATCACAAATAATTATGATCAGGCCATCAACATGTTAACCGACCTGACGGTAAACTATCCTGATCATCCTGTTATTGCACAGGTCTATATCACTCTTGGGACTGTGTATTATGATCAGGAGCAGCCGGCGAATGCAATTGAGGCCTACCGGAACGCACTGGATCATGGCGCCACAGGAGAGTTCAAACAGGTGGCAATGAGCAATTTGATGAAATTGTATGAGGAGCGAGGATTATGGGATTCTGCCATCGCCCTGGGCAGGGATTATGTGGCGGAATTCCCGGAAGCCGATAATACGTTTTCCACCAGAATCCAGATCGGGAACTTTCTCATGAATATGCGGGAGTTCGAACGTGCCATTGAACATCTGAGTGCACTCTTGCGTGAGGCCGATGCACAATCAGCCTCGGAAATCCAGTTCTGGATCGGGGAAGCGTATTTTAACCAGGCCAAGTATACTCGCGCAATTATCGAGTACCTGAAGGTGCCGTATCTGAATCCGCCGACGAAACTGGACTGGGCCGCCTCTGCACTCTGGAAGGCAGGAAATGCTTATGAAAAATTACAGAAGCCGAATAAAGCGATTCAGTTGTATGAACGGATTATCCGAGAAAAGGGAGCGGCCAGTAACTTCGGCCGGTTTGCCCGACGACGGATAGATGAACTGGAGGCTCAGCAGGAAGCGGCGCAGTAGGTGCGACTGGGGACAATTAATAAAAGAGATGTAATTTTCCTCAGTAATCGCCTTTTTGTGAGTGAAAATCGTTGACGAAACATTATTTCAGTATTCTTCTCCAATTTTTAATTGACACCTGACCACGGTTCCTCTATATTCAATTGAGATTGAATCTCAATTAGTGAAAGATATGAAAACAGACGAATTATCCACATTCAAAGAGGCGCTGCGGAAAGAAAATCTGAAGATGACGCCCCAGCGCAAACGGATTTTCGCCGCAATAGCGGATTCTGACCAGCACTGGGAGGTTGACGATCTGGTGTATCAGTTCTGGCAGGATGATGAGCGCATTTCCCGGGCCACGATTTATCGCACGCTGGATCTGCTGGTCGATCACGGATTTGTTCGAAAAATCGATTTCGGTGAAGGCCGGAGCCGCTACGAATATGCGGCAGATAAAAAATATCACGACCATATGATATGTGAGGAATGTGGGGAGATTTTCGAATTTACCGACGAGAATTTGCGGAAACACCAGGAACGCCTGTGTGAGATTTTTGATTTCGAACCTTCTAAGCATGTGGTCCAAATTTACGGGCTTTGCAGCGATTGTCGGTCGGGCAGGAATGACGGAGAATAGGGGAATACACATTATATGAGTCACAACCACCACGGGCAGAAGACCGAGGCGTATACTGATACCTCTGATAAAAAAATTGCACTTGTCGGAAATCCGAATGTCGGTAAAAGTGTACTGTTCGGCTATTTGACCGGATCGTATGTAACTGTCTCAAATTATCCCGGAACCACTGTTGAAATCGCCCGGGGAAAATATACGGGTCAAAACGGATTCGGGGCCGGTCCGCCCAAAACCTTGATCGACACACCGGGCATTAATAATCTCGTTCCTTCCAGTGAAGACGAACTCGTTACCCGCAACATTATTCTGAATGAACGCCCGGAGCATATTCTCCAGGTCATTGATACGAAAAACCTCCGCCGCGGACTCCTGATTACCATCCAGCTGGCAGAGATGGGCGTCCCGTTCGCCGTCTGCCTGAATATGCTGGATGAGGCCCGGAGCCGGGGTATCACTGTCGATACGGAGCATCTGAGCCGACTGTTAGGCGTCGACGTGATTGGAACAGTTGCCACCCGAAAACAGGGACTTGACCAGGTTCAGAAGATTCTGACCACTCCCCGGAAGTCGCAATACGGAATACAGTATACGGACCACATTGAGCAGTCGGTACGCCGGATCAGGGAACTGCTTCCGGAGAAGAAGATCGCGAGCCGGATTTCTCCGCGAGCGCTGGCGCTTATGTTGCTTGCAGGAGATGATTCGCTTTTTTCATTTCTTGAAGAGTATATCTCCCAGGATGCCATTAGTGATATTCAGGACATCGTAGCAGAAACTGAAGCTATTTATCCGGAATCGCTCCACAATATTATAACACGGATTCGTCTGGACGAGGCGGAGAAACTGATCCAGCAGGTGATGACCTCTGAGTCTACCAGCGACGAAACTCTTACACAGAAATTCGGCCGCTGGTCCATGCACCCATTCTGGGGATTACCTGTGTTATTAGGTGTATTGTATCTGATGTACCAGTTTGTGGGGGTGTTAGGCGCAGGGACCCTAGTCGACTTTTTGGAAATTCAGGTATTTGGGAAGTATATAAGTCCCTGGGCTTCAACTGCTGTGGAATGGCTGATTCCGCTCCCGTTGATTCAGGATATGCTGGTCGGCGAATATGGCTTGCTCACCATGGCGCTGTCATATTCCGTGGCTATTGTGCTGCCGATTGTGGGAACATTCTTCATCGCATTCGGAATCCTGGAGGATTCGGGTTATCTCCCTCGACTCGCCGTGATGGTCAACAGGATATTCAAAGCCATCGGACTTAATGGAAAAGCAATTCTGCCCATGGTGCTCGGACTTGGTTGTGATACAATGGCCACGTTGACAACGCGGATTCTGGATTCGAAAAAAGAACGCGTAATCGTTACGCTTTTACTGGCGCTTGGGGTGCCGTGCTCGGCGCAGCTTGGTGTGATTCTCGGGATGTTGGGTGGGCTTTCGTTCGGAGCGTCTGTCCTCTGGGCAGGTTTGGTGGTTGGCATCCTGCTTTTAGTGGGATATCTCTCTTCCAAGGTAGTCAAGGGCAAAGGCTCGGATTTTGTGCTGGAACTGCCGCCAATTCGCCGGCCGACTCTGAGTAATATTTTTATCAAAACGCTGGCGCGGATCGAATGGTATCTCCGGGAAGCGGTACCGCTGTTTTTCATCGGGACATTCATCCTGTTCGTATTTGACAAAATCCATCTGCTGGATGTCATCAGGAATGTAGCTTCACCTGTGGTCAGCGGATTTCTCGGCCTGCCGGCGAAAGCCACCGATGCTTTTCTTATCGGTTTTCTCCGACGGGATTTCGGAGCGGCCGGGTTGTTTGACCTGGCGAAACAGGGACTGCTTGATCCCAACCAGGTATTAGTAAGTCTGGTAGCAATTACGCTATTTATGCCGTGTATCGCAAACCTTCTGATGATTGTCAAAGAGCGCGGCGTGAAAACGGCCATTTATATGAGTGCGTTTATTCTGCCGTTTGCCCTGCTGGTCTCTGGCGGATTGCACTGGGTGCTGGTGTGGACAGGAATTACGTTTTAATAAAATAGGGTATATGGAAAGACCTGGATACTTGAAACTATGAACAACAGAGTATGATTAAGATTAGGAATACAAAACATGAACACTCGAACACACAAACACTCTAATACTGGGGTATAATGGATAACACCTGCCCATATTGTGGATACGATTTTGACTCAACGCACGAATTTTGCAATTCGGCCTGTCCGCTGTCCAAGCAGTGCGGGATGATAATGTGCCCGAACTGTCGCTATGAGTACATTCCAGCCGAGTCTAAAACAATCAACTTTTTTAAACGACTCTTTTCCAGGGAAGAACCTTCGGAAAATAAGACGGAGAAGCATGAGCAAACAGAACTCACTCATTGAAGAAGCGTTGGAATACCTCTGGATTACCAGAGAAAGGGGAACGGATTCCCTGGAAGATTTCCGGGAGTTGATGGCAGAGGATAACCAGCCTGTAATTGATACGGAAACGCTGGATACCATGGAATCGGAAGGGTTAATTACCCGGGCGAACGGGAATTTTCAGTTTACGCCGGAAGGCGATACCACCGCTGCAAAAATCATCCGTCGTCATCGTTTGGCCGAGCGCCTGTTTAAGGATGTGCTCAACGTTGATATGAGAGAGACGGAAACGATTGCCTGCGAACTGGAGCACATCCTGAGTGCCGAGGTTACTGAGAGCGTGTGTACTTTTTTGGGCCATCCTCCCCAATGCCCACACGGCCGGCCAATTCCCCAGGGAAAATGCTGTAAGCGGTACCGCAGTGAGGTCAAACCGATTCTGTCCTCCGTCCGTCAACTGGAACTGAGGGCTCCGGCTCGGATTGCATTCATCACACCGGAATTTCATAAACGCTACCAGCGGCTTACATCATTGGGGGTTACGCCCGGGACAGAACTTGTGCTGACGCAGCGACATCCGTCCTTCGTGATTAAAGTCGGCGAAACCGAGATTGCTATCGATGGCGAAATTGCTGACGAAATCTACGTGAAGCGGATCGGGAACCGGGACTAAGATACCGGAGGCCGGAGACGGGAAACCGGAAAAAATTGTTTGTTGTGTGTGATATTGGTTCATTCTAAAGTGCGGTTAAATGGCAGATGATTAACCATTACCTTTTATCTTAGGGATAAAAAGCCCCCGCCTAACACAAACAAATACCGCTAAAGCGGTCACTACCAACAAAATCTGCGCTATGGTTCATCGTAGTTTCTCACTTTGTCAACGGCGAGTCACTTTCTATTTTACAGTTTTTCCCTTCGCCATTTACTATTCACGATTCACATTTTTAATAACTGATTACTGATAACTGAATCGTTTCACCTTTAACTTCTTCGTGGCGAATCACCATTCACTGCTATACTGGAACACCTGAGTACCCGAACACATTGATACTTTATCACTACCCTTACCCTTTAATCACTCCAATTGGTCTAAAGCGCGCGACTTTTGAGGTGATACCGGCATTGTGCATGACTTCCACTACGTCGGCCACATCTTTGTAGGCATGCGGCATTTCTTCGGCGACGGTGCGATTACCGGCTGCCTGGATTTCCACGCCGCGATCCCGGAGCTCCTGGTAGATGTCCTTGCCGCGACTCTGCTTTTTGGACTGGCGGCGACTCATTTGTCGTCCGGCCCCGTGACACGAACTGCCGAATGTATCTTCCATGGCTTTGGATGTCCCGACGCAGACATATGAATACCGCCCCATATCGCCGGGGACGAGCACCGGCTGTCCGATATCCGTGTATTTGCGAGGAACATTAGTGCTTCCCGGACCGAACGCGCGTGTTGCACCTTTCCTGTGGACGCAGAGCTTTTCGGAGTGACCATTGGTCCCGTGATCTTCAAACTTGGCGATGTTATGGCAGATATCGTAGACCAGGTTGAATCCCAGATCTCTGGGAGTGATATTTAATGCGTCCATGAAAGATTGCTCCGCCAGGTGCATGATAACCTGCCGGTTATTAAAGGCGAAATTTGCACCACAGCGCATCGCGCCGAGATACCGTTGACCCGCATCACTCTTAATTGGCGCACAGGCTAACTGTTTATCGGGGATATCGATATTGTACTTGTGTGTGGCATTAATGGTTGTCTTGAGGTGATCGTCGCAAATTTGATGGCCGAATCCTCGGGATCCGGTATGGATGATGACGACGATACTGTCCTTGCGCAAACCGAAAAGGGAAGCGGCCTGCGGATGGTAAATCTCATCAACCTTGCCGATTTCAAGGAAGTGATTCCCCGAGCCGAGAGTTCCAACCTGAGTCTTGCCGCGTTCGAACGCCCGATCGCTCACGGCACCCGGATCTGCGGCCTCAAGACAGCCGTCTTCCTCAATAAATTCAAGATCCTCTTTGTGGCCAAACCCTTCGGAGACAGCCCATTCTGCACCCCGGGTGATGAGCTTCTTAAAGTTCTCTTTGGAAACCTTCCTGATCGCGCCGGAGGAGCCCACACCTGTGGGAACATTATTATATAATTGGGTGACTACATTCCGAATGCGATCTTGTATATCCTCCAACTGAAGTTTGGTCGAAATGAGCCGGACGCCACAATTGATATCGTAACCTACGCCACCGGGTGAAACAACGCCGTCTTCTGCGTCAGTTGCGCAGACCCCTCCAATGGGAAAACCGTAACCCCAGTGAATATCCGGCATGGCCAGAGAATATCTGGCAATCCCGGGGAGGTGGGCCACGTTTTGCACCTGCTGCAGACTCTGATCATTCCGAATATCCTGCATCAGTTTTTCGCTCGCATAAACGCGCCCCGGAACACGCATATTGCCGGTTTTGGGAATTTCCCAGGTATGTTCATCGATTTGGCGGATATCAACGGCCATGGTCTTTCACCTCTTTGAATTGGTTACCTTTAATCTCCTGTTAAACATAGAGGTTATTCCGGGAATTTGTCAACTGTAGGGGGACCGATATCGAGAAGGACCGCTGTTTCTTCTTTCGGAAACCAAACAATCCGGATATTCCTATCAACAGACATTTCCCATAAATTGTCAGTTCCCCTGATTTTTTTTATATGTAAACCGGGCAATTCGGGATTTTGTGCAAATTTCCGCAATGTGGATTCGACTTTTGTTTTTAATTCCGGATTTTTCCTGATGTAGGTTTTCCAACTTCGCTTGAAACGTCCTGTCCGCCTGAAATGATGAAATTGTTGCACAGGTTTCTCAGGCGTTCAGATCGTCGATTAGATCTTCGATGGAAGAAAAATCTTTGTATCGCTCCTTCTGCAAATCATCGAACGATTCCTTGAGAGATGCTCCCATTTTCGCAAACCATTCCGGGACGACTGCACCCTTTTCTATCACAATGCCGCCAGAGGTTTCCTCAAAGATTACTTCGCTGCCTGGCTCGAGATCATATTTTTCTCGCAATTCCTTCGGAATAGTTATTTGTCCCCGATTATTAATTTTTGTGGTATGCATATTGTCCCCGTTGTTTCTACTATTCGGCAACCAATATAGTTGAAAATACTTTTTACATCAATACTGAAATACTGAATTACTGATAAAGTGGTAATTCGTAAAAGAGCCATGAAATAGAACGGCTAAGGCCGTTACTACCAACTTCCTGCAAGACATTGAGGAAACAGGATTTTACGACTTAACTTTAACACATTAACACACGAACACCATAACACTGCTATTGATCAGATATCAAAGATCACCTGTGCTTCGAATCCATTGGCGTCCTGAGTTACTTTCAGGCCGTGGTAGGTTACTGCTTTGACATCCTGGATTCCGTCTTCATCCGAAAATTGAATTGTGAAGCCCGCAATCGTTGCCTTCAGTGACGTATCTGTCATGGATTCGATGGTGAAGTGGTTAAATAAACAGTGGTTTGCTGAGTGGAGGTAGAGCAGTTCGCTCAGCCAATCTTTGAGAAGCAGCTCCCTGTCAGCAGAGTCGATACGGATATTTTCGGTCACCCTGGGCTCTCCGGACGGGAAATCGCCAGAACCAATAATAGAGAACATTCCCTCGGCGGCATGGATAAAAAGTTCTTTTAGGTTGGTTCCATAGATACGGAGACCGGCGTCAGCTGTGTGATCGATCTCCCGGTACTTTTCGGCCATTACGGCAGATCCAGTGAGATATAGGGGAGCTGCTTCAGCACATAATCCCGAACAGTTTTGTGGGTGGATATCTCGATAGTTTCGGAATCAGCGGATTTCACCTGCTTCAGGAGCGGCTGCATCGGTGTACGGCATTCCATGCAACCTGGAGCATCAGCCTGTTTCGGTACCGTTTTCTGACGGAGGCACGATTCACACCGCCACAGCATTTTCTGCCCTGATGTTTTGCCGCGCTTGGCCATCGGTTCGCCCTCGATATCCACGATATCCAGAGAGAAGTCGATGACTGGTGCCGTACTGACGGAGGTGCCCACGCCATAGGCATCGGCGACAGAATTGTATTCGGTAATTGTATATTCATCTAATCCGCCACTGACAAATAGTTTCACATGGTCGAATCCCCGCAGGTCAAGTTCCCACCGGACCTCTTTCATGATTTCCAGAAGATCACCTCGTCGGCTGCTTGGCGTATCCAGGCGGACGCCGAACAGCGCATCTCCCAGAGATTCCGCCACCCGGAGCGTTTCGAATTTCTCGTCGGAGAATGTATCCACCAGGCTGATACGGTTCACTTTTTCATCAATGATTTCGTTAAATGCGTTGGTCGCTTCCACCGTATCGCCCATAATCAGGATGAGCGCATGGGGGATGGTGCCCACGGGATCCTGTCCCAGATATTCCGCGGCGGCAACCGATGCGACCCCATCGCATCCGCCGATGTAGGCGTTTCGTTCGACGACCGGGGCAATCGCCGGATGCATCCGCCTGGCGCCAAAACTGACCATGGGTTTTTCGCCTGCGGCTTTCCGGCAGCGAGCAGCCTTCGTAGCAATGCCGGATGCCTGGCACAGGTAACCGAGAATCGCTGTCTCATATATACCAAAATCAAGGTAATCGCCGGTGAGTGTGAGGACTGGTTCATATTCGTGGAATACGCTGCCTTCCGGGACGGCTTCAATATCTATGGGGAGATCTTTAATAATTTCTGCGGCTTCATTGAGCCCGGCAAATATTGCCCACTCGTATTCCCCGGGGAAGCCTTTGCACACGAATTCTGCTGTGACTGTTTTATGAATGTTTTTTTCTTCAAGAATCTGACGGGTCCGCTCGAAATAGACGTCGGTAACTTTTCCGGCCTTGATCTGATCTTGTGATACAATTGACTTCATGCTAATCCCCCACTCGTTGTTATAGGAAAAAAGTACTTGCCAGACCTATGAATATCAAGATAGATGGCAAGAGGCAGTCTCAGGCTTATTTTTCTCAACCGCCGGAAAATCTTTGGAACAGCAGGAAAAATCATAGGAAACTGCCCCCATCAGGTCCCCGATTACTTCTGTTTATTCCTGAATTCTGACACTAATTTATAGCACTCGCGCTGGTTATTTCTTTACTTAAACAGACAACATTGCAGGAAGACCGGAAATGTTCAGACGAATTGCCCTGTTGTGTATTGGGCTGATGTTCTGCAGCCTGTTATCGGAGCTCATCGCACAGGACCGTGAATTCGAGTTTCGTCGGTATTCCTTTCCTGAATCAATGAGTGGAACTGTCCTGGACATCTTCCAGGATAGTCAGGGGTTCTTATGGTTTGCCTCTGAAGCAGGTCTGTACAGATTCAATGGCCATGATATAAAACAGTACTCCTATAATCCTTCCGATTCCATCTCCCTGTCCACCGGATTAATCCGTGATTTCTTTGAAGATTCCCACGGGAACCTGTGGGTAACCACCAGCCAGAGCGGGCTAAACCGGATTGACCTTGTCACCGACGAGATCACCCATTTCCCATACGATCCCACGGATTCGACTACCCTGGATTTTAAAAGAACACTTCCCGGTACCGGTTAAAGCGCCGAATACGGAGATTGGAAATGCAGCAGCTGCAAAATGAGCGGGAACGGATATCCAGGGAGCTGCACGATCATGTGGGAGCGAAGCGCACCAATATCATTACCGGTCTCGAAATCGCGAACCCAGAGACCCCAACTTGCCAAAATTCGTAGTATATAAGGGTGCATACATATACGGAACAGCCAAAATTTCCTTTGAAGATGGCTATGCATTCGATTTTAAGGAAGAGACTGAGGAATTTTCAGAGCACTATACCGGATACGATACCATTATCCAGGTGCTCAGCAATGAATTGCTCTCCGCCATGGAAAACGGAATCTGAGTAAGGTATTCCGGGTTCTGAGGGTTCGTAAGAGGAAAAAATGTAAAAAAAGCCTGCGGGACGCAACCCGCAGGCTTTTTAAAATTAAGGATGGTTCAGTCAAGGCAAACTAATTCAACGGTGTCCCGATCTCCGCAGTAATCACGGCATCCTTTAAAGTTCCGGACAGGTTGTTGACTAGTTCTTCCGGCGTACCCGTCAATAGTGGAAATGTGCCGTAATGCATCGGAATGACGTGCTGGGGCTTCACTAATTCAACGCTTTTCGCCGCGGCTTTCGGCCCCATGGTGAAGTGATCACCGATACAAGTCAGCATGAGATCCGGTTCATGCAGTTCGCCGACATATTTCATATCGCCAAACAGGTCGGTGTCACCGGTGTGGTACACCGTGAATCCGTTTTCAAAAGTGATAACAAAACCGGCCGGGTCTCCGCCGTCCACGATACTTTCTTCACCTGAAACACCGGAACTATGGACGGCACGCACCATCGTAAACTTGATTCCGTCCACATCAACTGTCCCTCCGATATTCATTCCGATAATTTGGTCTTCCGCTATCCCCTGTCTACCCAGATATTGGGAAATTTCGAAGATAGAAACCACTGTGGCACCGGTGCGCTTTGCAATAGATACCGTGTCTCCGAAGTGATCGAAATGACCGTGGGTGAGTGCTATAATGTCGACATGATCAATATCTTCCGCTGAGATCTGTGCCGAAGGATTTTCATTCAGCCAGGGATCGATCAATACGACCTTTCCCCCGGGGGATTTAAACTGAAATGTCGAATGCCCGAGCCATGTTACCTCAGTATTCTGAAAATTACCCATGTTCGCCTCCTGTCACTTCATCTGCTTGTATTTTCAGTATTAATATCGTCGATGCGTATTTTAACGTATCCATATTTCCAAGTATTAACCTTACCTAAATATGCCGATTAAAGGCGGTTAGAATCAAGGGACATATTGAGTCTGGTGTCCCGAGTCTTCAGTTACGCGTCCTGTTCAGGTTGCCCACACGTTCTCCGCCCTGGTGGACTCCGACCTTCATCTTTAAACGTAATACGCAGTAAGCAATACGAATGCTGTCATTCGAATTTTTTCAAATGCCAGGTAGTCCCAAAAAAGTGATAGAATTCCTTAGACTATATCACATTGATATAAACCATATCACTTTTATATAGATGAAAGATTCATTACATATCACGGTATTCACCACGTTAGGGAGTTTACGGTGCCATTGGGTACGGACCAGTAGTTTTTTATTCCGGGAAGTCGCAAAATCAGCGATTTACGAGGCGCTGGCACTTCATTTGCTTAGAGTACATATGACTTTTGAATACACCATAAATCATGGAATCTGAACAATACAAATTTTTCTAAATCCGAGGTAAGAGGGGCCGGTATGAAAAAGTGGATATTTATCGTTATCGGAATTGTTTTGGTCGTGAGTGTGGTTTTCCTTGCCACCAAAAATGGAAAAAGTGAGCAGGAAACATACAAAACTTTACCGGTCACCCGGGGTACTATTGTAGAGAAGGCACTGGCTGTCGGAACGATTACCTCGGTGAATGAAATTCAGGTCAAATCCAAAATTGCCGGCAATGTTAAACAGATTTACGCCGAGGTCGGCGATGAAATTGAAGAGGGGATGCCACTGGTCAATATCACGCCGGATCCCACCCCCCTGGAATTGACCGAGGCCCGCCGAAATGTAGAAATCGCCGAAGTGGCCTATGAGCAGGCCGAGCGGGGGTATAACCGGCAGAAACAACTACTGGAGAAAAACCTGATTTCTGCCCAGGAATTCGAGGCCCAGAAACTCCATCTGGACGAGGCGAATCTCAGACTGACCCTGAATAAAGAGCGACTCTCGTTGCTGGAAAAGGGTACGTTTCAGTCCGAATCGACGGTAGTTGAGTCCAAGGTAAAGGCGCCAATTACGGGAACCATACTGGAAAAATTTGTCAACGTCGGAGATCCGGTAGTGCCGCTGACATCTTACCAGGCAGGAACCCCGATCTTTACGCTGGCAGATATGAACGAATTAATCTTCCGCGGCACTATCGATGAAATTGACGTCGGGAAGGTGAAGGTTGGCATGCCCGCCGAGATCAAGATAGGAGCGCTGCCGGGGCAAGTTATTGAAGGCACCGTCGACCGTATCTCACCGAAAGCGCGGAAAGAGGAAAACGCGACACTGTTCGATATTGAGATTGTTATCCAGAGTTCTGACTCAACGGAACTGCGTGCAGGGTATTCTGCCAATGCTGATATCATTATCAAGCGCGCGAAAGACGTGCTGCAGATCCCAGAGCGGCTCCTCACATTTGAGGAAGACACCATCTTCACAGAAGTCGAACTGGCAGATGGCACGGTAGAAAATCGCCGCATCGAAATTGGCCTGAGCGATGGAGTCTATGCGGAAGTCACTGACGGTCTGGAAGACAGCACGCTGGTAGTGGAGCGCCCGCCGAAAGTCATAGAATAAAACCGGAGGCCCGGAGACGGTGGACAAAAGACACTCGACGCATGACCATTTTCAACTATAACACCTTAACACAGGCTTGTAGAATGATAAATAAAGAAGGAAGAGACTGGGCTAGGATGAAAACTTTAACACCCGAACACATGAACACTATAACACTGCCGTAAACCATGTTCTGGAAAAACATCCAACAGCTCTTCAGGGATTTACGACACCAGAAGTTACGAACGGTACTCACTCTGTTTGGTATCATCTGGGGTGCGGTGGCAATTATTTTGCTTCTCACGTTTGGTGAGGCGTTTTATGCATTTTCGCTTAAAGCCTCCCACGGGATGGGCGAGGGAATCTGCATTATGTGGGGTGGCAGGACATCCAAGCCGTACCAGGGCTTCAACCGGGGACGATACATTCGTTTCCAGGAATCGGATATCCGGGTAATGCGCCAGCAAATTCCGGAACTTGGTGAAATTAGCCCGGAGTACTCCCGGAATGTGCGGGTTCGCGTCGGGACCGAAGGGTATTCTGCTAACCTGAGCGCGGTCTATCCGGAATTTCAGCAAATGCGGAATATGATTGCCGCCGAAGGTGGACGATTTTTAAACCAACTGGATATGAAACAGCGGCGACGCGTTGTATTTATAGGGGATCAGGTGGAAGAAGACCTCTTTGGGATAGGTGAGGCCCTTGGGGAATCAATCTATATTAATGCGATCCCGTTTCAGGTGATCGGTGTCTTAAAGCCGAAGATCCAAAACTCCAATTATAACGGTGGCGATGATGGACGGATTTTGATTCCGGCATCCACCTATCGCGGAATTTACGGGGATCGGTATTTGTCCAATATGGTATATCGTGCCACAGATGTCCGGTTCACCGAGCAGCTGAAAGACAAGGTGTACCAGGTGTTGGGCAAACGGCACAAATTCGATCCCACCGACCGGGAGGCATTGGCTATTTGGGATACTTCCGGGAATGAAAAATTTTTCAAAACGTTCTTCTCCGGGTTTATCATTTTTCTCGGGATCGTCGGTGGAATGACACTTATTGTAGGTGGTATCGGAGTTTCGAATATTATGAATGTTGTGGTAGAGGAGCGAACCCGGGAAATTGGTATTAAAAAGGCGCTCGGGGCAAAGAAGCGATACGTCCTGGGGCAGTATTTGATGGAGACGCTAGTTATCACCGGGATCGGCGGAGTTATCGGTTACAGCCTTTCCACTGCGATCGTCTTCGCTGGGAATATGTTCCCTATTCAGGAATTTGTAGGGGTGCTGCAAATTTCGCCACTGGTAAGCGCGATAACTATAATTGTCCTCGGTGCTATCGGACTTATCGCCGGCTGGTTTCCGGCGCGCAGAGCCGCGAACCTCGATCCGGTCATCGCCATAAGGAAATAACGTTATGAAACAATGGTATTTGTTCCGGCTGTTCTTTCGCGAAATGGGATCCCAGAAAAAGCGGATCTGGCTGACGGTCTCCGGTATTGCCTGGGGTACGTTGTCTATCATTTTGTTACTCTCATTCGGTGAGGGACTGAAACGGCAGCTTCTGACGGCAAATAAGGGACTCGGGGTGAATATCGTCATCTTGTACGGCGGGCAAACATCGAAAACCTATCAGGGATTGCCCCGGGGACGAAGAATCGGCTTTACCGACGAAGATGTGGAACTCTTGAAAGGGAAGATTCCGGAGATTACAGGGATCAGCGGCGAGTACGATCTCTGGGGGCAGTCGTTTACGTACGGCGAAACGACGCTGACCGAGCGAGCCACAGGCGTATTGCCGCCGTTCGAGTACATGCGAACGCATTATCCGCAGGCAGGGGGACGTTTTATCAATAAAACCGATATCGAACAGCGCCGCCGGGTCGTGTTCCTTGGGAACGAACTGAAAGACCGATTGATGGGCGAAATTGATCCGATTGGGGAAACCATCCACATCAGCGGCACCCCCTTTACGGTCATCGGCGTGATGCAGGAAAAAATGCAGATGAGCATGTACGGGGGCCCGGATGCGTCTAAAGCGTCAATACCCTCAACAACATTGAAAGCGCTGGAAGGCCGAACTTATCTGAGTCGAATCGTTTACCAGGTCAATCGGACCGAACTGGCGCCATTGGTGGAGAAGCGGGTCTACGAAATCCTGGGACGGAAATACCGATTCGATCCGGAAGACTCCAAAGCGCTGGGAATCTGGGATACCATCGAACAGAGCAGCATGATGGGCAATATGCTTACCGGGATCCAGCTGTTCCTGGGATTAATTGGTGCATTAACGCTGCTGATTGCCAGTGTCGGGGTGGCTAATATTATGTATGTCTCTGTGAAAGAGCGTACCAGGGAAATCGGTGTAAAACGCGCACTGGGAGCCAAACGATTCCATGTAAAACAGCAATTCATCCTGGAAGCAGCGCTGATTGCGGTTATTGGTGGGCTTATCGGCGGTGTCTTTGCGTTTATAATTGTGACTATTCTGCAAAACATTCCGTTCGGAGACGGTCCGTTACAACTGCTGGGCAAGCCGACGTTTTCCGTGCCGATATTTTTGTCCACCGCTGTCATTCTCGGAGTGGTTGGACTGGCGGCGGGTTTTTTCCCTGCACAGCGGGCGGCCAAAGTTGATCCCATCGAATCATTGCGCTATGAATAACTGAGGAGCGGAGTTTTTATGATTACCATGGAAGGCATTACGCGGGTCTATGATACCGGCAAGATCCAGGTGGAGGCGTTACGGGGCATCGATTTGACGATAGACGAGGGACAGTTTATCTCCATTATGGGACCGTCCGGGTCCGGCAAGTCCACACTGATGCATTTGATCGGGTGTCTTGATACGCCTACTGCGGGTAAGTATACATTAGACGGAGAGCAGGTGGAAACCCTCTCCGATAACCAGCTGGCAGATATCCGGAACCGAAAGATAGGCTTTGTCTTCCAGAGCTTTAACCTGATGCCGTACGCTTCCGCCTACGAAAATGTTGAACTGCCACTCATTTTTGCAGGGATGTCCACCTCAAAGCGGAAAGAGCGGGTAACCGAGTTGCTGGAACGCGTCCACCTGGCCGACCGAATGGATCATAAACCGGGTGAACTTTCCGGAGGCCAGCAACAGCGCGTGGCCATCGCCAGAGCATTAGTGAATAACCCGCGAATCATCCTGGCCGATGAACCAACTGGAAATCTAGACAGCGCTTCCGGGGAGGAAATTATGAAGATCTTTTCCGAACTCTGGCAGGCGGGCAATACTATTATTATGATCACCCACGATCCGAACATATCAGACTGGTGCAATACAATCGTCCACCTCAAGGATGGATGCATTGAAAATGGCGTTTTGCATCCGGAAGATCAGGTATGAGCGATACCCCGGAATCCAGTGGCACGGTTGAATTCCCCATCGATGGAACGCTTGATCTCCACACATTTCATCCCGGCGATGTAAAAGATCTGATACCGGAATACCTGGAGGAGTGCAGGAAACGCGGAATCTATGATATCCGGATTATCCATGGTAAGGGTACCGGAACGCTTCGACGAATGGTGCATTCAATCCTGGAAAAAAGTCCAATTGTAAAAAGTTATACGTCCGCCCATGAGTCAGAGGGCGGTTGGGGTGCAACCACCGCTCGGCTTTCAAAATCCTGAAATTAATCGGGCAACTGATAGTACATTTTGGTCAATTTCCACCCCTTAGATTTCTTGTATTAATTTTTTATCTTTATATCAAATTAGAAACGCAAACGAAACGGAATACAATTAATGCCGACTCGCGACGACTTACCATATATTCTCCGGCTGATAGATGATGACTCGCCGGTGGTTCGGGAAGTGGTGACGGAGGCGCTGGCGGAATTCGGCTCCTCCCTGGAATACGAATTGGCCAATCTGAACGATCCACCGGACAAGGAACATGTCCGGCAGATCAATGAATTGTTGCAGGATCAAGACGTTAAATTGAAGGTATCCGAAAATCTCTCCGTAGAAGACGACGGTGAAATCGATCCTGTCTTTGAAATCGGACAACTGGTGCATCATAAACGGTATGGTTATCGAGGCGTTATCGTGGAATTCGACCCGACCTGCGAGGCGGATGCCGCCTGGTATTTTTCCAATCAGACTCAGCCGAAATTAGAGCAACCGTGGTATTACGTGCTGGTCCATGATTCTCAGCAGGTAACCTACGCCGCTCAGACCAACTTGGAACCGGACAACTCGGGACTGCCAATTAAACACCCGTTGGTCTCCAAATTCTTCAAGGATTTTCGGGACGGGCACTATCTCCGTAATGACCGTCCATGGCCCAGGCACTAGTGATAATAAATTTTCCCCTCCGTTAATGTAAATCGTTGAAACCTCTGCAAAATCTACATCCTGTCCTTGGGCTAAGCCTGGGAGCTGTTCTCATCAGTTTCTCAGCCGTGTTTGTCAAAGCCATGGATGTAGCGCCAACGCCAGCAGCATTTTATCGCGTTTTCTTCGGCGGCGTGATTCTGTTGACTATACATTTTCGCAATCTTCAGGATATTTGGCGAAATCCCGGATTCCTTAGATCTGTGGCTCTTGCAGGGCTGTTTTTCTCCGCTGACCTTGCATTTTGGCACCAGAGTATTGACTTTATCGGTCCAGGGCTGGCAACCATTCTTGGAAATTTCCAGGTATTTTTCCTCGCGGCATTCGGCGTTTTAATCTACAAAGAACGGATGACACTGCGATTAGCCAGCGCATTTGTACTGGCAATGGGAGGTCTGTTTCTGATCTTTGGTATGGACTGGAGCAGTCTGAGTGGTAATTACAAGATCAGAATACTGCTCGGCGGAGCGACAGCCGTGTGCTATGCGAGTTACGTCCTGGTTTTACGAAAGCTGCAATTCAATACGGCCGGGTATTCACCGGGAGCCATCCTTGCGATAGTGTCTTTGGCGTCTGCCGGTTTTCTGGGCATCGCTACGCTGGTGCAGGGACAATCATTCTCAATTCCGGACGTGGGGAATTTGGGGTATCTGGTGTTATACGCGTTCTTCAGCCAGGTCCTGGGGTGGATAGTTATCTCCAAATCTCTGCCGGAGATAGATGTCTCGCGCGCCGGACTGATATTACTGCTGCAGCCCGGCTTAGCATTCGTGTGGGATATCCTGTTTTTCCACAGATCTACCAGTATGATAGAAGTTGCCGGCGCCCTGATCGCATTGGCGGCAATTTATCTCGGCAGTATAAGAAAACCGAGGGCTGGTGAAAAAGTATCGCCGAAGGCAGAATCGAATATCTAAAGAAAATTCGCGTTGAATTTTGTGGTTTTACTCTATCAAAATTTCTCCTATTTTAGACATTAAAATTTTTCATTCGAACGGCAGAAATAATGAAACAATATTTGGATGTATTAAAAGATGTACTGGAGAACGGGGTGGATCGACCGGACAGGACCGGTACGGGGACCCGGGCCGTTTTTGGGCGGCAGATGCGTTTTGATATGGCCGATGGATTCCCTGCAGTGACAACCAAGAAACTGGCGTTTGACGTGATGAAGGCGGAACTGCTCTGGTTCATCAGTGGAAGCCGGGACATCAAAAAGTTACAGGAGATGGGCTGCCATATCTGGGATGCCAACGTTTCAGCTGACTACTGGACGCCGAAAGCGGAATTTGAAGGTGACGCGGGCCGGATCTACGGTGTGCAGTGGCGGCACTGGCGGAATCCAGGGGGAGAGGAAATCGATCAACTGAAACAGGTGATACGGCAGATTAAGGAAAATCCCACAAGTCGCAGACATATCGTGACAGCGTGGAATCCCGGGGAACTGGATCAGATGGCGCTGCCGCCGTGTCATATCCTGTACCAGTTTTTCGTGGCGGATGGAAAACTCTCTTTGCATATGTTTCAGCGGAGTTGTGATATGTTTCTTGGCGTGCCGTTCAATATCGCATCCTATTCCCTGTTGTTACATATGGTGGCGCAAGTGACGGTTCTGGAGCCCGGCGAATTTGTGCACACACTCTCAGATGCGCATATCTATCATAATCACTTTGACCAGGTAAAAACCCAGCTCGCCAGAACGCCGAAACCGTTACCGACCTTGAGCCTCAACCCCGATATTACGGATATCGACGAATTTTCCATGGATGATATTGCCCTGAAGAATTACGAACATCATCCGGGAATCAAAGCACCGATGGCCGTATGACGGTATCAATTATCGCAGCCATGAGCGACAATGGAGTCATCGGGAAGGGCAACGATCTGCCGTGGCATCTCCCGGCGGACTTGAAATTCTTCAAAAAGACTACCATGGGGAAGCCGATTATTATGGGGCGAAAGACCTTTGAATCCATGGGAAAAAAGCCGCTCCCGGGCCGAAAAAATATTGTAGTTACCCGCCAACAGGACTACGAGGCACCAGGAGCAACGGTCGTCCATTCTCTGGATGCAGCGCTCGATGAAGCGGGTGATGCGGATGAAATCATGGTCGGCGGTGGCTCGTCTATCTACGAGGAAGCCTTGCCGCAAACCGATCGCATGTATCTCACCCTTATTCACGAACATTTCGAAGGTGACACCCGATTTCCGCAGATTGACCCCTCGAAATGGGAGGAAGTTGAGCGGGAGGATTTTGAGGAAAATGGTCACCCCTATGCCTTCAGTTTTGTAACCTATGAGCGTAAATAATCATTCATA